>CALDIF010000053.1 GCA_937901905.1 uncultured Porphyromonadaceae bacterium
GAACGGTACCTGGTTTGAACTGTGTCTTGGCGGAATTGCGTCTTCCGTCTTCACTCATCCACTCATCTTGGTTGCGACCTTTGTTGCGTGGACGATGCCCTTTGGTAAATTGACCAATCTTGCTACGCTCTACCATAAATTCCTTTGACTTGCGTAAACCGAGGGCAAAGGCTTTCATCTGTACACTGCGAGGTGAATGGTGAACCCATTCTGCTATGTCTGCACAGGTTCTTGTTGCATAGTGCTTGATGAGGAAAGAAACCTCATAATCTGTCCATCTTCTCATGCTCATGATCGACGTGCTCGTTAAGCAGTTGGTTGATGTACTCGACTGATAGTCCTGTCTCTTCTGCGACCTCTTTAAGGCTGTGACCTTGCGCAAGCAAGTCTATCACATGGTCGCGTTCCTGTTCTCTTTCGTAGTTCATTGTTTTTGTGAATTAAATGTTTGACTTATTTGCAATTTTTACACTGTAAAGTTAGTCATTTTCAGCGAGATAGAGAAATTAATGAGTCTCTATTTTTTGCGTCCAACTCTATTTAACTTTTGCAGGTTCTACACCGGGCATGGCGGAAACCATTCCGTCAGTTCCCTTTCGTGATACCATTGTTCTCCGATTTTGTAGATGGGCAGCTTGTTGATGTTGATGCCGACGCGCTCGATCGTCGCCTCCTTGCCGTCAAGGATTACTCTCTCCCCGGCCTTGTACTTGTGGTTCGTCTCCATCGGTTTTCGGCTTTCGTGTGAATATTCGCTTGATGAGGTACACCAGCAGGTAGGCAATGGCGTAGAGCCATATGGCGAATGATGCCAACACAAAGAACAGGAGGACAGTCATACGGATGCGTTCAAGTTGCTGCTCTTCCATGAGGTCGTCCCAAATGGACGTGGCTACAAAGGCGTTGATGAGAACGCCCACGGCATAAATGATGAGGAATGTTGTCGTAGTCATAGCAGATACATGATTAGTTTGTAAATTCCGTAGATTATGCCGACCATAATGGCGGCGCTCAATATCACAGCAAAGCAGCAACCATAGGCTGCATACTCAGCAACAGGATCCACCTCTTTAGGTGTATCGTCAAATGGATATATTGTCGGTTTCTCTTCCATAATCGTTGTTTTTGTCAGTTCTCAATTCGGTGATGGTCGCATCGGCGAGTTCCCTTGCTTTGCGAGCGATGGTTTTCGGAGATGCTTGTAGCTTACCGAGCACAACGCTTCGGCGGTCTTGCGCTACGAGGTAGCGGGTCAACTCCCAGCGGCGTTGCTCCCACTTCTCGTCCTCAATTTCCTCCTTGCTCTTGATAGGGTGGATTTCCAGACGACCCTCGCTCGGATGCGGCAACGGCAACGGCGTGGGCTCTCGCCTGGCTCTTTTGAAAAATCTCTTGAAATTCATAATCGTGCTGTTAGATGTTGTACTTGATGTATCGTTGCTGCTTGAGAGCCTCAATGACTTCCTGTATGGCTTCAACGCGACCCTCAAGGGAGTTGATTGTATCCGTTATCTCGGCTTCATTAGAAGCCACGAAATAGCCTTTGCCACAAGCGGCAAGACACGAGATAATGTCGTTGGTGCGTATATGGTTTACGACCTTGCGGACAGTGTATGAGTTGCAGGACTGGTAGCCCTGTCTCCTTACCGCTGCGGCAATCATAAAACTTGTTATCGGTCTGCCGTGCGCCTCACGGATTAGACCTACAACGAGAGGGAGTATTGTCCCCCTCTCGAAATCGTTAAGTCTGTCGCTGCTCATTAGGACTCCATCTTTGTGCCGTCGGTGTTGTAGCCGAGGGCGGTTAGTCGCTCTTCAATCTTCGTTTGCTTCTTGGCAAGTTTCGCAGCCATGTCGGTCACAACCTCCTCAGTTGCCTCTTTCGCCCACTCGTCGAGGAGCAGACGTTGGCACTCTTGCAGGTCGGCATTATACTCCACTCCAGTGCTGCCCAGTTCCTCACGAATGAAGTCACGGCAGATTTGGTGAACCTGCTCGGTGTGGCTCTTTGCGTAGTCGAGTACTTTCGCATCGCTGCCGTAAACGGTGGTCACATCAAGGGCACTGCGGAACTTGTACGAGCACTTGCACAGTATCAGCGTCATCAGCACCAGACTCTCGGTCTGTGTCAGCGGCTCGGTGGGCAACTCGCCCGGCTCCATATTTTTCAGCAGGTCACGCAACTTGACAGCCGTGTTGCTGATGTTCTTGCGCTCGTTCTCTTTGTACTCGTTCACAAGGTTCATCGCCTCGACTTCCTCGCCGCTCTCCTCGGTGTTACTCTTCTTGAACTCGTAGTAGCGGACGTTTATCTCGGTGCCCCGGTAGCCGGTGTTAATACAGAGGCAACGGTAGACCTCGTTATTTGCGAGTTTCTCTTGAAGCCGCTCATCGTCCTCACGGTAGTGCGAGAACCGCTCGAAGTAGTCTTCCTGCTTGGCTATCTTGTAGCCCTTGTCGCGCACATACTGGAGCAGAGGCTCGAAGTCGGCGCAGCGGTCAGCGTAGTAGCCCGGCTCGGCGACAATCAGCGTCTTGCCGGTTTCAAGGCTCTCGCCCTCCATGATGAGGGAGGAGGCGTTGTCGTCGATGAGTTGGTGCAGCCATGACGCGCGTTTGTTGTCCCATCGCTCTCGGTTGGTGCAGGTGGCGTCGTGAGGCTTCATTTCGTAGAACAGGCACCCCACGTTGGCGTTGTTGAACGGACACTTCTCGCAGGTGGTCTTGCATGACCCCTCAAAGGAACGGTGCCAGTCGGATCGCTCAATCTTCATGAACAGGTCATCGGTGAAGTCCTCTGCGTCCTGCTTGGTGATGGGGTCGGTGTCGTCGCCGACCTCCTCTTCCGTGTACTCATCCAAGAACTGCCGCTGCTCCTCTTCGGTGAGTTTGCAGATGTGCATGGCCGCCCCGATGTTCATCCACCCTTTGGTTACCCATGACTTCAATTCTGGCAGCAGGTTGTCAAGCTTGATGCGTTCCTGGATAAATCGCTTGGACTTGCCGAAGCGGTCGGCGATCTGCTCAATGGTCTTGCCTGTCTTGAGCAGTTGCCCGAAGGCGAATGCCTCCTCCATCGGGTCAACGTCCTTGCGCTGGAGGTTCTCGGTAATCATCGCGTCGAGGGCTTCCTCGTCGGTCATCTCCCGCACGATGCAGGGGATTGCGGTGGGGTACTTGGTGCTTTGCTGCTGGTTGAGGCAATAGGCGCGGTAACGCCGCTCTCCCATGACGATTTCATACATTCCGTCTTTGGGACGGACGGTGATGGGCTGCAACAACCCATGTTGGCGAATGCTCGCTGCCAGTTCCTTGATGGCCTCCTCGTCAAAAGTCTTGCGAGGGTTCATCGGGCTGGGTTTGATTTCCCATGTGGGGAAGTTTTTCACTTCTTGCATAGTAGATGAATTAGATGTTTGACTTGCGGTTGCTGGCTCGTCGGTGCCATGCTCAGGCTCTTTGAGCTGGTCGCACATGGCGACGCGCCTGCCGGAGCGCACAAGTTTCGGCAGGTACTCGTCAAGCGCATGAGCCGGAAAGGCTGCAACCTTTTCGCCTTTCCTATCGGTGATGATGATGCCCAGCAGGTCGGCGACAACCGCTGCGTCCTCGGCTATGGCTTCATAGAAGTTGCCGGAGCGAAAGAGCAGCAGCGTGTCGGGGTGCTTGGCCTTCATCTCATCGAACTGCTTTTTAATTTTTGCGTTCATAATAGTGAATTAAATGTTTGACTTGTAATGAATTACACTGTAAAGTTAGCGATTTTACAACAAAGTCGGTTCTGTTTTTCGCCGTTTTTTCGTCCAGCAAACTCTATTTAACGTTTTGATTGTTAATTAGTTTGCGAATTAACGTTGGTTCTTGTTCGGAATGTATCAGCTGCGCCAAAGTTCAACACGCACATCATTTCGTTGAAGCGGTCGGCTATGCGGTTGCCGTACTTCTCTCGTATCTCTTTCGGAGTGAGATTGGTCGTGATAACGGTGAAACGTTGCATATCGTAGCGATATTCGAGTAACTCTACAACCGGCGATATGATTGTGCCGAAGTTCATCTCTTCTGCCGGCTCTTTGCCCATATCCTCGATTGCGAGCAACGGTTCACGGCAGACATCATTGAACTTTTCCGGGTCGCGGTCTTTGTACAACTTTGCTATCTCTCGTGCGTCATAGACCTTGAGCCGTGTGCGGCGCTCAACGTATGAGCACTCTTCAAGCAACGATATGGTCGAGCGTAGCGCATAGAGCAAAGTGGTTTTCCCATTGCCGTAGGTGCCGCACATCAGGACACCGAATTGCGACATCTCGCCGGTCATGAAGTCGGCAAGGTGTGCGATGTGCTTGTTGATGTTTTCATCGTCAACGAAAGTACGTTGGCGGAACTTGACTTCTGCGATATAAGCCGACTTGATGAACGTGAATGCTTGCTCTCGTGTCATCGGCAGCTTAAAACGACGTGTCGTAGTCTTCCGTCCTAACAGCTGCTGTGTCAGTGCCTCTACGCTGAACGTTGCCTTTTTGTCGAATGTTTTCAATTCCATCGTGATTATTTGTTCTGTCGTCGTAATTGCCGTCAAGGACTTTCGGGAAATTGTTGGGCCTCATGAGCCATTCAAAGTTTGCTATGAAACCTTTGTTTCCTCCTCCGTTGAGAAACGATGACTTTGCGGCTTTGGAAATAACCTCGTAAACCGTGTCGATACCGTACTGCTGGATTCTCGCCCGGAGCATCGCTTTACGGCGGTCACCGATTTCCGTTCGGATTTTCGGGATTGCCCGACCTTCCATTGACTTGTTGAAAAATTCTTTTATCGAATTGAAATCGATTTTTTCGTCTGCCATGTCGCCTGCGTCAGCGCGAGCTGACGTAGAGGCTACGTTAGTAGACTCTATAATATTATTCTTAACTTCTTTATTTCTTATAGTAGTGTTATTTGAATGTTGTTGGTGTGTTACCGGTGTGTTATCGGTGTGTTGTTCGGCAGGTTGAAAACCGAAATCGAACACTTGATAACTATCATATTTGCAAATGGTTATAATGGTATAATGGTGTGTTGTTTTGAGTGTTATTTCTTTGGTGTTAACAAGTCTTAATAATGAAGTGCGAATTTGCTGCTTTGTTCTGTTCAAATCTCGCATCAAAGTCGGTATGGAAGTGACTAATTCACCGCGTTTTACGACACCACCCTGCCATTTTCTGTCTTCATAGTTGGCCATCAGAAGCAGGTACAACCACATCTTGACCATCGCGTCATCGTGAAACCATTCCCAGTCAAGAAATTTGCGGAACAGTTTTATCCAACTCTCGTTCATAGGTCATGTTTCCAAGATACGGACGCCATGGACGTGCAGCATCAGCTTGCGACGCAGCACATAGTCGGCCTCCTTGCGGGTTACTTCACTCTTCACATCCTCAACGACCTCATAGCCCTCCTTGTCGAGGTAAACGAAGTCTGCCGTATAGACGGCGTTCTGCTCGATGCACACCTCCTTATAGACTGGATCTTCCTTTGTGATATAGCCAATGTCCTTTAGTCGCAGACCTTTGGACTTGCAGAACTCAATCGCTGCTTTCTTGGTGTCAAATGATGTGCCCGACCCTGGGTCGGTGAACACGAGCCACTGCTTGACGGTCTTGTGCTTGACAAAGACAGTCTCATACTTTGCTGGCAACAGTTCATACTCCACCTGACGGCGAAGCTGGCTAATCTCTCCGGCACGCTCAAGCATCTGCAACTCCAGCCAACGGTCGTATTCTTTCTTGCTATCGTACTTCTCTACGGAACCAAAGTCAATCCCATGCTCTTGGCAGTAAAACTTTGCGTCGTGCTCGGTGCGGAAGCGGTGAGCCGTGCCGGGAATGACGTACAACTTTTGGTTGCCGAACTTAAATCGTTTCCAACTCATTTGGTCATCATTATGTTGGTTAATTGTTTTCCGTTACTCGTAATAATCCAGCCGCCACGCTCGTCGTGGTCCAGCCACAAGTCCTCGACCTTGCCGAACTTGGTGACCGACCCGCAGAGGTCAACCACCCAGCCGTCTTTGTCGGGATAGGGTCTAATCGCACGCCCCACCATCTGGTAATAGAGGGCAAGCGACATCGTAGGTCTCGCAAGAATGACCGTGTCGAGAGCAGGGTGGTCGAAGCCGGTAGTGAGAACGCCCACGTTGGCGACCACTTCTGTCTCTCCGCTCTTGAACCGCTCCAGTATGGCCTCACGCTCCTTCTTGGGCGTGGAGCCTGTTACCACCTCACAGAAGCCCATCAAGTCTTTCGGCAAGTCTTTCGGCATCTTCCACGAAGCGGCAGAACACAAGTATTCCGTGGCGCATAGAGCCATTTTTAGGACGCATGACGCGCTTAACGATGTCGAGGGTGTACTCATACATACCGACACGCTGAAACTCCTTGAAAAGGCTCTTATCATCGTAGTCGGCACCGGTGGAATTCACCTTCACCTTGTCGAGGTCTATGCGCATCATGTCAAAGTACCTCAATTTCGCAAGGAAACCCGCTTCTAACAACGTTTTTATCTGGCAATGATAAAGTACCTGGTCGAACACTCTCGGGCGCGTCCTCGTCAAGAATTTGAGGATTGAGCCATATTTGGGCCACTTGCTGTTGATGGTCTTGGGGTCTATGGTCTGACCCAACCTGTAAGGTGTGGCGGTAAGTCCTATCACCTGCCGGCCATCGACACGCTCGATGAACTCCTTGTACTGACCCTCACGAGGGTCGACCAAGTGACACTCGTCGATGAGTATCTTGTGGAAGCTGTCGAACTCGTCAATGTGGTTCATCAGCGACCCGATGGTGGCGAAAGTGATGCGGTTAATATCCTTGCGGTTGAGGCTCGCAGAATATATCGAGCAGTCCCATGCGCCGTAACTCACCAGCTTGGCATAATTCTGCTCAAGTATCTCTTTCGAGGGTTGCAACACAATCAGCGGCTCGTCTATCTTGCTGGCGATGTCGGCAATCACAAGCGATTTGCCGGCACCTGTCGGTAGAATGAGGATGCCGTTGTGATTGGCGGTCTTTTTGTTGTTGAAGAACTTGACCGCCGCGTCCGAGGCTTCTGCCTGGTAATCTCGTAGTGTATAAGTCATTAAAAGATGAATTAAAATGTTTGACTTGTAGCCTTTTGGCAGTGGGCGAGCGCGGAGTTGAACCGCTGCTCTTGGACAGGGTCGGCTGATAAGCATTTTTAGTGACCCCTGCGGCATCGCCCGTCGTGCCGCTCTTTCTCGCTCGGTATGCCCCTGCGGCAACAGGGGCAACAACAAATGAGCATGGGAATGTTAAAGAAAACTTACGTCAGTTCCTACCGCAGTAACCGTTGAGGCCATAACCCTGCTCGGCTTGACGTGAGCCATGAAACACATTCTACACTTTCAATCTACTATGAGTAGAGCTCTTGAAAATCCTTGTACTTGTCATCATCGGGCAGAGGGACGGTCGCGCCATGCTCGGTCGCCATATACCCCTGTATCTTGTTCATGAAGTCGGTCATCTGTCGCTTGGTGAGTTTCGAGGTCTCCACCCACTTGTCGATGACCTGACCGTTGGGCAGCACGACCGGATAGCGGAACATCTCGCAGAACAGGTCGTGCACGTTGTCTTTGTTCCAGTGATCATCGCCGTAGGTCTTGTTGAAGAAGTTGGCGATGTCGGCGAACCATATCCACAGCAGCGCGTTCTGGCTGCGAGTGCGCGGCTGCTTACGCTCCCATTGTGCTTTAGGCTCAATGGTGGCCACATAGTCGCCGTTGGGCAGAAAGCCACACACAGCGTCGAGTGTGCGCCGGTCGGTGACGTGGCCGTTCTCTTTATGCAGGTGGACTATCATACTGCTTCTGCTTTTCGATTAATGCGTCATAGTGTGGCTTATTCTTCGCCCAAAATTCACGCATATATTGCTCATCGCTGAAACATCGAGCGGACACCGTAATGTATAACAAGTAATATTTGATGCACACTTGGTTCGTCAGGCGTGGGCGAGGGTCGTCAGCGAACTGGCAACCCTCGTCTGCCATGAATTTCCACATCTCCATCAGAAGGGAATGTTGTCGCTCTGTCCCCAGTAGCCGCCAGGGTTCTGCTGCGACCGCTGCAGGTTTGCGAATGGCACGTTGGGGTTGCTCTGTTCTTGTGGCTTGCCGCCGAGCAGTTCCATATTATCGAGGTAAATCTCGGTGACAGTGCGCTCGGTGTTGTCGCGGGCGGTGTACTTGCGAGTGCGCAACTTGCCCTCAATGTAGAGCTTGGTGCCGGCGGTCACATATCGCTGAATGGTCTCGACAATTCTGCCGTTGGCGACGATGTTGTGCCACTCAGTGCGTTCGGGTACTTGCGTGCCGTCTTTCTTTGTGTAGGCACGGTCGGTGGTGGCGAGGCTGAATGTTGCGAACTTGGCGCCTCCAGCACCATCTCTGATTTCGGGCGATTTGCCCACGTTGCCAAGTAACGTTACTCGATTTACTGACATAATCTTACTTTTTTGGTAGAGTTATTAAAATAGATGACTTGGTTTCGGTCTCCTTGATGTATTGCTCGTAGAGGTCGGGGTGGTCGGCTTGGAATTTCTTGCTATCGAAACTCTTTCGTGTACTCGCAGCCTTGACCGTTGCTTTGAACACGCCGGTGTCCCAGGACTTGACCCCTGCCGCCTCCATAGCGGCTTTGAGTTTCTCTTTCAGTGCCGTGCAACGTGCCTCCGCCTCGTCAGCCTGACGCTTGATGTCGGCGATAAGGTTGGTCACGGCGAGCAGCTGCTCCGCGTCGGCTTGTGGTATAAGCCACTCGCTTGCGTGCATGTCACTTGACGATAATACTCGCATGGTGGGCTTGACTTCCTCGACCTTTGCGGCGAACACCTGCATCTCGGGGTTGAAATAGGTGAAGCCGCCCCACTCCTGCTTGTGTATCTCGGTTGACAGCAGCTTCTGCACTTGCTCGTCGGGTTTGCGCTCAATGCGCCACAGCTCTCCAGTACCTTTGCGCATCCAGTTGCCGATAAGTCCCTTGACTTTCCAGCTGGTCTGCCACTCGAACATGAAGGCGTAACAACTCAACTGCCACGACAGGTACTCCTTCAACCCCTCGGGACCACCAGGGTAGTAGTCGAGGTTGTTGGTCTTGTGGTCAACGAGGTAGATGTTGCCGTCCTCATCGCCCCAAATGCAGTCAATCTGCGAGGCGAAATTGCCGTAGTCAACGGTGAACTCGCTCGCAATCGTGAAACACTTGCGAGGCTTGACCTTGCGGTAGCAGGCGAGTTCGGCACTCACATCTTGTGCGGGCAGTATGCCGGCGGTGGGGTGTTCCTTCTCGGGGAACGTCACCATTTCAATGCCCAACTCGTCCCATGCTTGGATTGCCTTGTGTACGCAGGTTCCGTAATACCCTGCTTTGGGTATCTGCACCTTTTTCACGAAGTCGGTGGCATCGGGGTAAACACCGAGCAACAACACTGCGTGAATTAATCCAGTGATGCCCGATAATTCGGCATCGCCTCGGCGGTAGGTATGAGTTGCCTCATCGAAGACTACCGCCGACTGCTTGAGTTCTGCTTTTGTTATCATGACCGCTGAATTTTATTGGGGTTTTGGATAAGTCTGCGCCATCTCTTGGAGGGCGGTCATGAACGCTGACCCCTGCTCGGTGGGCACGGTCTTCGAGCATTCACGCCATACTGCCTCCAGTTCTTCACGGCTCTTGACGGCTCGCATTTTGGCACAAGCCTCGTCAATCTTCTCTTGCAGGGCGTTCTTGGCTTGCTTGGCTTCCTCTTCGGGGAGGTCTTCACCAGCATAGATGTAGAGTCCGAGTCCGAACATCGCGATGTTCTTGGCAAGACAGCGCATGATTGCCTTGTTGATGTCGAACATGGTCGCAGCCTCAACTAACTTGTCGCCGTACTTGGTCTTGTAGGAGTAGGGCGTGGCTTTCATCGCTTTGTTGGTGCTGTTCATCACAGGCAGCCACATGGTGATTGTCTCGCCGTTGATTGTCACGGAGGTCTCGACCATGATGCCGAGTTGGTCATCATTGAGGTAGGGCTTGTCGCCCCAGTGACGCACCTCGTAGCTTGCGTCAGGGAAGTGTTGCTTGACTTGTCCCCACGCCCACACCCATGAGAGGTATGTCAGGTACTTGTCAGACCCATCGGGGTTCTTCTCGTTGGTTTTCTTCTTCTCAACGTTTTCGTTGACGTTGATGGCATTCAGTATCTCAAAGACACTTTTCTTAACTTTGGTTTCTGCCATAGTTGAATGAATTAAAATGTTTGACTTATAGTTATTTGTAATTTTGAATTACACTGTAAAATTAGCGTTTTTAGGCAATAGACGCAAACAGATTGAACTCTATTTTTCGTCAACCAACGCTATTTAACGTAGTTGTCAAAGGTTGTCAAGGCAATAGCGTTAAAAGAGTGCCGCCAGCCGTCACAGCGACGGCACTCACAACTAATTAACTTTCTAATACCATTAACATAAACCTTAAAAACTAATACCATGAAGTAGGTAGTGGCTCACCCCGGCGCGAACCGGGCAGGAACTTGGCCGATGTTTGCGGTCGGAAAGGTCACCGCTTCACAGCGGCTCACTCCCTTGTGATTGATATAAAGAACGACCACGTTCCCGGCTCTCATGAGCGAGAGCCATACATTCAGTTCTGCTCGTCCTCCTTATCCCACTTCTCGCTCTCCTTGAAGATTATGTTCACGATCCACAGGGCACCTGCACACCAAATGAACCAAAGGAAATAGGTTGAGAGGGGCGCGTCATCGGTCGGCGTGAAGAACACCGAGAAAAATAAGACGCTTGCCAAGATTGAAAGAAATGTTTTCATTGCTTTGATGAATTAAATGTTTGACTTGTGTGGCACCTATTGGGCAGGTCTGCAATGCTGCAAGACCTGGGCGAGATTGTATCGCCATTTCCCGTTTTGGGCGTTCACCTTGTCGGCGCACTCGATGGCACCCGACAGGTGAAGCCTCTG
The DNA here is from genome assembly GCA_937901905.1 of uncultured Porphyromonadaceae bacterium. Classification (GTDB taxonomy): domain Bacteria; phylum Bacteroidota; class Bacteroidia; order Bacteroidales; family Muribaculaceae; genus Sodaliphilus. Next base: position 11,008 of record CALDIF010000053.1, read on the forward strand.
AAGTTTACGCTCTCCGCCCACGATATGGGCGGCTTTCGTCTTGCTGACCGTCATCTTTGAGGTTACTGCGAGGATGTTCCCGAGCAGCCTGTTCTCTATAGCCGCACGTTCCATCACGCAATTCTTTTGACGATGACTGTACCTTCTTCTTTGTCGGTGAGGGTTGACCACCGGCATCCTGCTTGACGCTCAGGCATGAGGTGGTTATAAAGAGCCACCCTTATGTAAGGCGTCTTCTCGATGGGGAACTGCACTTCGTCCCCGATGTTCATCTCTCGGATTGTTCCGACGATGTTGTCATGTGCGATTGTTGTTTCCATTTATAAAATGTGTTGATGAATATTCGGTTTGCCGTGAGGCAGGGCATTGCCCCACGGCGGCGCTTTTCTTTCAGTGGCTTCATTGGTAGGTGGTATGAATAAAGAGAAAAAGAATAGTAATTCAGTGTTTAACCATGTCGTTTTCTCTATATATATGTCCGTGCAATGAGAACTGCGTAATACTGGGGCTATTGGTATCTCGATGCTCTTTGACAGGTATATTGATTTTCCTGTATAGTAGTATTCCGAGAAAGTAAATCCGCATTTCATATAAGCCATCATTGCCCCATGGAAAGTATCTTATTACCTTTATCATAATTAGGTTGTCTTGGTTAGAGCGGAGACGGCAGGACTCGAACCTGCGCGGCAATTGTGTCGCCCTGGCGCATTAGCGGTGCGCTCCCTTCACCAACTTGGGTACGTCTCCATTTTGGGGCATTTGTGGCGGCACTGCCCCTCGGTGCCGTGAGAATGTTACAGCCACATATATTGTAGAGCTGCGCTCTTAATAATCTGCATTGTTAGTTAATGTCACTGGACGGTCATGTCTGCCGCCGTCCTTCGGCACCAGCCTTTGGCGTGACTGGGATTTCGCTCACATGATTTATCGCTGGCTCGGATGTCACTCTTATTGCCTTACTGCTCCCCGTTACTCTGCATCACTGCGGCGGACGGCTCTCGGCATGGCGTTACTCTCATGCTTGCTCATCGCTCGGCTTGCCGCCGTGCAGTCGGCGGTAGTTCCAACGGATGTCCCACGATGTCAAAGAACTCTGCTGTCGCCCTTGCGGGCAGTTGGTCCGCCGGTGAGAGTCGAACTCACATCTTGCACGCCCCATGAGGGGTGGTGTCGCTCTACCTCTTGAGCTACGGCGAAAAGGCTGTGGAAGGCTGAGGTGTCAGATGTTCTCGACAATCGCGTTTAGAAGTTCTTTGGCTGTCGTGTAACTGCTGATGGGAATGGAGCGGATGAGTTGCTTCAAGACAGACACCTTTTCTTCCTCCTGCCGCCAGTATCTGCCGAGTCGAAGGCTGGACTCCTTCTCTTCCTTGAGTTTGGCTTGCAGTTCCTCGTTCTGCTTGGTCAGTGCCTCACGCTCTGCGATGAGGTTTGCGTTGCTCTCCTGCAATTCGCTTAACTCGTTAGCGACTGCGTTCTCATTCTCGGTTGCCTGTGAGGTGGTCTCGCTGACCTGCTCCTCGGTGAATTTTTCTTTGCTCATAGTCGTAAAATTTTTATTAAATATTTGAATTAAAATCGTTTGCGGTATCAAAATTTCTTTGTAATTTTGTCCCGTGATTGATAGATAGTGCAAAAGTAATTGAAATTTCAATATGATTTATAAAAATCTCAATAAATTTTCTTGAAATTAAGATTATTTAGGCATTTCGTTAAAATATGTTTACACTAAAGTTTGCGGATATGATTAGCAGAATTAAGGATTTCATTGCCTTCAATGGCATGACAGATGCGGCTTTCGCCAAAAAGATTGGAATAAAGCAACCCACACTTTGGAGTCAACTACGAAGTGTTAATGGTCCAAGTGCAGTAACCCTTGAAAACATTGCACGCGAGTTTCCCAACTTAAACTGCAACTGGCTGCTCCGTGGTGAAGGCGATATGCTCATTGACGAAACAGCCCAAGACAAGCGCATAGACAGCCTTGTGGACGTCGTGGCCATGCAGCAGGAAATTATCAAGAACCTACAAGAGAAAATCAAACAACTCCAAAACTCATAAAATATGAAAAAGGTATTGGCATTTATCATGGTGCTGCTGCCCATGCTGGCATGCGCCCAGACGGTTGGCACGTTCTCCAACCAACACGCTAAAAGAACGGATATGACGGTACAGTTGCTCACCAAGAACAACAAGCCCGAATATGTGTGCTTTGAGGCTCAGACTAAAGGCGGCTTCGCCGAAGTGTGGGTCAAGTACAAAGACCTCGCCAAGTTCCGCCAGGCCCTCATCGACGCACGAGACAAATATGTGGAATGGAAACAGGTCGCCGACGAGAACAACGTTACCAACTTCCGCAAGGACATCCCTGTCAAGTTCCCGAAGCCGATATACTGGTGGGAGATTGCCGGCGAAAGGTTCTACGATGACTACACAGGCTGGAAGATGATATTCTCGGCAACCGAACACGGACGGTTCGCGTTCATGCTCACCGAGACGAAACACATGAAGAACCGATACATCACGGAGAACTACCGTGTCACGTTCTCCTGTGTGGAGGACTTCGACTCTCTCATCAACGCGCTCGACCCCGAAAAGGTGAAGGCAGTCGAGGGCAACCCAGCCGACGCCGACCTCTTCAAATGACAAAAAATTGCCGGATTATTGTCGGGGAAGTTTTCGCAATCACCTCGCCTCGGCAATATCCGGCTCGCTACAAGCAAGTTACACGGCAACCACTTGCACATTACGCAAACTTGCACTATGTTGACCTGCGGTCGAAATCAGGCTGCACCTCGGAAATGCTCAAATAAATTTGGCATTTCGCTCGGTTTGCACTAATTTTGCGAATTAAAATTCACAAAAATGGATATTTCGGTTGTCATACCACTATATAACGAGGCACAGTCGCTCCCCGAGTTGGCTGAATGGATTGAGCGCGTGATGAAAGAACACGGGTTTTCCTACGAGGTACTGATGATTAACGACGGCAGCACCGACGACTCGTGGAAGGTCATCAAAGGTCTCCATGAGAAAAACCCTGCCATCAAGGGTGTGTCGTTCAGACGCAATTACGGCAAGTCACCGGCACTGCACATCGGTTTTGAGCGAGCCGGGGGCGATGTCATTATCACAATGGACGCCGACCTGCAAGATAGTCCCGATGAAATTCCCGAACTCTATCGCATGATTGTGGAAGACGGATACGACCTCGTGAGCGGTTGGAAAAAGAAACGCTACGATCCGCTCAACAAGACCATTCCGACCAAGCTGTTCAATGCCACGGCACGACGCGTCAGCGGTATTAAAAACCTGCACGATTTCAATTGCGGTCTCAAGGCCTACCGTCGCGATGTGATCAAGCACATTGAAGTGTACGGTGACATGCACCGCTATGTGCCCTACCTTGCCAAGATTGCCGGTTTCACGCGCATCGGCGAGAAGGTTGTACATCACCAAGCGCGCAAGTACGGCAAGACAAAATTCGGACTTGACCGTTTTGTCAACGGTTATCTCGACTTGTTGACCTTGTGGTTTCATGCCAAATTCGGTGTTAAGCCGATGCACTTTTTCGGTTTGTTAGGCAGTTTCATGTTTCTCATTGGGCTTGTTGCCGTGATGGTAGTAGGTGGCATTAAATTGGCTCACATCATCAACGGCACACCACACCCCCTCGTGACCGATTCGCCCTATTTCTTCTTGTCGCTCACGGCAATGCTGCTGGGAACACAATTGTTTTTGACCGGTTTCTTGGGAGAACTCATCATTCGCAATTCGCCCTCACGCAACCACTATGAGATTAATGAAGAGATCGTGGCTGAATAAGTTTTTACCGACTGTTGCGGTTATTGCGACGATGTGTTGCGGTTGCAGCGACGACGTGTGTTACGACAACACGAGTGCATTGGCATTGCTTCGCTTTTACACGTCGGGTACCACTACACAGGTATCGCCGGTAGCGACATCAATCGGTGGAATTGGGGTACCGGGCGACACCTTGCTGCTCGATAGCGTCACCGCCGGCGATGTTTACCTGCCGTTGCGCCCCAACGTGACGACATCACAGTTCAAAATACGCCTATGCCGCATCGCTGATAACGACACTACATTTGTCACCGACACACTGACCGTCGGTTACACACCTCTGCCCTACTTCGTCTCTCACGAGTGCGGAGCGATGTACCATTTTCGTCTTAATGATGTCGACGTCACCCGTCACTTGATTGACAGCGTTGCTATCGCTGCCGCCGTGGTCACCAATGTGCCACAGGTGTCATTGCGCATCTATATCCCTACCGACTGACCATGATGAGACACTTGTTCATAGCAATGGCACTGGCGATGACATCACTCATCGTTGTCGCGCAAGACCGGGGACGTGTCATCACGCCCGTCAAGCCCGAGACTAACGTGGTCAAACCACCCGGGAAGGGTATCGACGAGAAGACCATTCAACAATACATCAGCGGTGACACGGTCAGCGCGGCACGCGAGGCTCGCAAGGACTCGTTACGCCGTGTTTACACCCATTACCCACGGCTGACCGGCATCGACCTTTACGCGACATGGCTCGACTTGCTGCTCATGGCATGCGGGCAGGACTACGGCAGCGTGGGGGTCGGCGTGAACATCAATATGTGGAACCGTTTATTACCCACGGCAGAGTTAGGCTTCGGGCGTGCACGTTCCACACTTGATGACGGCAAAGGCACTTATCGGGGCAAATTCTCACCGTACTTTAAAGTGGGAGCGCAATACAATTTCCTGTTCAAGCAGAAGCCTGATTACCGCCTCGGTGTAGGCGTTATAATGGGTTACAGCACATTCGGGTACGACGTGACCGACATTGATATTAACGATAATTATTGGCAATATCACGAGACACTTGACATCACCGGCGAACGGGCGAGCGCGCTATGGGCCGAACTGACAGCCGGCATCAAGGTCAAGATTGCCGGACACGTGTCGCTCGGGTGGTCAGCACATTACCACTTCATGCTACACAGCCCACGCAGCGACAGGGGCAAGCCGTGGTATATTCCCGGTTACGGCACACGCAGCAGTAACCTCACCGCGACAGCCGCTGTGTATTATACTTTCTGAACAGTGTGAACAAACTCGATACTAATATGAAACGTTTTAATTACACCCTCATCAAGCAGGTTGAACAATCACGTTAAAACGAGAGACATCTGAGTTCATTCTTATCAATAATTCGTGATTAACAATTCACTGAGTTTTCCGCGCTTGGCAGCATTGGCATTGACCGAACGCGATGCCATCACATGCTTGAAGTTAAATCCCTGATACAATTCCTCAAAAAAGGTGTCATTGGGGTTTGCGGCATGGCAATCGGCGTTGCTCAACATCCACAACACGTTACCTAATTCATGCAATTCTCGGCAACAATAAGACAACCTGCGCTGACTTTCGTCATCGAATTGCTCTTTAACATAGGAATTGAAACTTGAAGTGGCGCTCAAGGGGCGATATGGGGGATCAAAATATACAAAGTTGATAGTGCCGTTATCAAGCAAATCAACGGTTTTATAATAATCTCCATCGGTAATCAACAAATCACAATTATTCAACAATGCACTATCGGCATAGATGACTGTTTCATTACATATAATCGGATTTGCATAGCGCCCGAATGGAACGTTGAACTCTCCTCTTGAGTTTTCCCGATACAATCCGTTAAAGCATGTTTTGTTTAAAAAAAACAATAGGACTGTACCGGTGAGCACATCAGATTGTTCTTCGTTAAAACGGGAACGCATGTTGAGGTAAACCTGCTTGCGTGCAGCTTCATCGGTTACTCGCTTGTATTCTTTTTCAATTTTCCTCAATTGAGCCACCAACTCATCGGGACGTTCTTTCACTACAAGATAGGCATCGGTAAGCCGTTTATTTATATCATTAATGACAACTCGCTTGATATTCGGAAATCGTTGTAACATGAAAAACAACATTGCCCCTCCTCCCACAAACGGCTCTACATAAGTAAATTCCTCCACTTCATCGAGTTGATGAGGCAGAGACTGTGCAAGTTGAGGTAATAGTTGTCCTTTACCGCCCACCCATTTTACAAACGGGCGAGCAACGCGAGTAACAGCAGTTGTCATTGTCAGTACAATATTCAAACCTATGGGGGTCGGTGAGCCCTTCCCCTATAGGTTTGCAACATATCGGTTGTCAAAGGGTTTTGAAAAAGTCGTTACCCTTGTTGTCAACGAGAATGAACGCCGGGAAGTCAACAACGCGGATTTTCCACACGGCTTCCATGCCCAACTCGGGATACTCGACACACTCGATGCTCTTGATGCTCTCTTGAGAGAGAATGGCAGCCGGGCCGCCAATCGAGCCGAGATAGAAACCGCCGTACTTCTTGCAAGCATCGGTAACCTCCTGACCACGATTACCCTTGGCTATCATGAGCAGGCTTGCGCCATGGCTCTGGAACTCGTCAACATAGGGGTCCATGCGGTTTGCCGTCGTGGGACCCATCGAGCCACATGGCATACCGACCGGTGTCTTGGCGGGACCGGCATACAGCACGGGGTGATCCATGATGTATTGAGGCAGCCCGTCGCCGCGATCCAAGCGTTCTTTCCACTTGGCATGGGCGATGTCGCGTCCGACGATGATAGTGCCACTGAGCGACAAGCGAGTTGCAACAGGGTATTTGTCAAGAATAGCCAGCGTCTCGCTCATGGGGCGGTCAAGATCAATCTTGACTCCACCACCCTCACCGGCATTACGCAAAGCCTCGGGAATCAAATCGGTCGGATTGGTGTCGAGACGCTCAATCCACACACCCTCGCGGTTGATTTTCGCCTTGATATTACGGTCGGCACTGCAGCTGACGCCCAAACCAATCGGGCAAGATGCACCATGACGCGGCAAACGCACGATGCGCACATCGTGTGCCATATATTTGCCACCGAACTGCGCTCCGAGTCCTATCTTGTGAGCCTCGGCAAGCACTTGTTTCTCCAATTCCACGTCACGGAAGGCACGTCCCGTTTCATCGCCGGTAGTGGGCAACGTGTCGTAGTAGTGGGTCGATGCCAACTTCACTGTCAACAAGTTGCGTTCGGCACTCGTACCACCTATCACGAATGCGATATGATAAGGCGGACAAGCGGCGGTGCCGAGGGTTTTCATCTTCTCGACAAGGAATGGCACTAACGTAGCGGGATTGAGCACAGCCTTAGTCATCTGGTACAAGTAGGTCTTGTTGGCACTGCCCCCCCCCTTGGTTACACACAAGAAGCGATATTCCATGCCCTCGGTAGCCTCAATGTCAATTTGAGCCGGCAAGTTACAACGCGTGTTCACCTCCTCATACATCGAGAGGGGTGCGTTTTGCGAGTAACGCAAGTTCTCTTGTGTGTAAGTGTCGTACACTCCACGCGACAAGGCTTCCTCGTCGCAATATCCTGTCCACACTTGTTGCCCCTTCTCGCCATGAATGATAGCCGTGCCGGTATCTTGGCACAGCGGTAACTTGCCCTTGAGGGCGACCTCGGCATTGCGAAGGAATGTCAATGCCACATACTTGTCGTTGTCGCTTGCCTCGGGGTCGTGCAAGATGCGCGCCACCTGCTCGTTGTGACTGCGACGCAGCATGAACGACACGTCACGAAACGCAGCGCGCGTGAGGGCGGTCAGTGCCTCGGGAGCGACCTTCAACACGGGTTTGCCTTCAAACTCGCCCACACTCACGCCCTCGGACGTGAGCAAATAATACTCGGTGTCGTCCGGTCCCAACTGGAACATCGGAGCATAACGGAATTCCGGTGTATTAGCCATATTATTAAGAAAATCAGATAAAAATATATTAATTAAACAATTTCGGGTAATTCAATTCATTGTTCGACAAGGTCGGCAAATCGCGAGTTGCTCCATGCCACAAATCGGCCGAGACTATCGACTTTAACTGTCATCACGCCGAGCGAGCCATGTCCGACAAAGTCACGGCGCACACGTTCATCGCCCATTGCCATACAAGCGGTAGACCACGCGTCGGCAGTCATGCAATCATCGGCTATCACGGTCACGCTGACGAGGTCACCCACGACGGCATCACCGGTAACGGGATTGATGATGTGGCTCACACGGCGCGTACCGTCGTCTCGCCACTGACGATAATTGCCACTTGTCGCCACTGCATGCCCCGAAGCCACCACGTTGACCAGCGACACGTGCCGCACGCTATCGCTCACAACAGGAGCGTCAATGCTCACTCGCCACGGAGTGCCGTGATTGCTCGTTCCGGCACACACGACCTCGCCGCCGATCTCGACCATGTAGTTGCGCACACCATTACGCGAGAGCATGTTTGCCACCATGTCGCAAGCCAAGCCCTTAGCGATACTGCTGAAGTCCAACTGTACACGAGGGTCTGCCTTGAGCAGTCGACCGTTGACGATGCTCGTCTTGTCCAACCCCACGAAGTCGAGAACCGAGTCCAGGACTTCGCGCGTCGGTGATACAGCAGCGCCATCGTCACCGAAGCCCCACAGTCTCACCAGAGGACGCACGGTGGGGTCATACAAGCCGTCACTGCTTGCATTCACTGCCACAGCACACTCGTGAAGCCGGGTAATTATATCATCAACACTGTCGGTCGTGTTATCGTTTAATCGCGTCAGTAACGACACGGGCGAGTAAGCCGAGGCACTCGCGTCACAGGCGGCGAACACAGCCTGAATGCTATCACCGAGGGGAGCATGAGCCTCGTACACAACGTGATAGCCGGTGGTCCACACCACGCCCTCGTCGGTATAATAACGGGTAGCGCGACTACATTGCCACCATGTCACCGCAACTGCGACCACGGTAGCCACCGACACCGCCATATAGCGGCGTGACAAGAAGACACTATCGCTCATAGTTCTACAAAATTACTAATTATCATTGACATTGCGTAAAAAACTCCGAAAAAATCTCTTTTTTTGTGAAAATCACACTTTTTTAAACTACCTTTGCCGATGGAATATTAACGCATAACATATCACTCACGATGAAAAAGAGTTTAATTAGTTTTGTTTTGGTCGCCGCGGTTGCGATGAGCAGCCTTACTGCAAGTGCCATCAACTTCGGCGTACGTGGCGGTCTGGTCGTTGACAACCTCAAAATCGATTGGAATGAACAAGGACTGACTGACGCATTTAACGATCGTCTCGGCTGGCAGGTGGGTCTGATGCTTGAAGTACCACTGCCTCTCGGATTGGCTATTGACGGGTCGGTGATGTACATGCACCACGAACTTGATGTGCTTGATGCCGACGCAAACCAATACAAGCGTTCGACCATCAATATCCCCGTTAACCTCAAGTATAAACTTAACATCATCGGTGTCGGCAAAGTTATCAAGCCGATGATTTACACCGGTCCCGAATTCGGATTCTTGTTGAGCAACGAGAAGTTCTCGTTCAACAACATGGGCGGTCGCTTCAAGAAGTTCAATACTACATGGAACTTCGGCTTCGGCGTGGAGTTGTTCAATCATGTTCAGGTGACCGCTACTTATTGCCTCGGTCTCAACAAGAGCATCGAGCGCACTTGGGAGCATGTGGTTGACGGCAATAAAGTTTCGGAACTCGTTGAGGGAACCAATCGTTATTGGACGGTCACTGCCGCAGTCCTCTTTTAAATGACTCACGTTGAGTCTCGGGCATTCACTCAGGACATCGAAACAGGTACGGTTGCAAAACAGCGATGACCGACACGCCGTCGCGCCGTTGCTCCTCGAACATATTTTTTCATAAGACTTGTAACGAGACGGGGGCGCGTTCCGGTTCGGTTCGATTTAATATAGTGACGGTTATTCGGCTCGGACTTGAGGTTTAAAGACAATAAGGATTTTGTGGCTGTAATCGGGGCTATAGAGGGTTATAGAATTCGCTTTAGATTTAATTATGATAGGTGTATTTGATTCGGGTTTCGGTGGATTGACCATCTTGCGCGCTCTGCGCCGTCGCCTGCCACAGTACGACTATTTGTTCCTCGGCGACAATGCCCGTGCGCCCTACGGCACGCGATCGATGGAGATGGTTTATCGTTTCACCCTTGAGGCGGTACAATACTTGTTCGCTCAAGGATGTCCGTTGGTCATTCTCGCTTGCAACACGGCGAGTGCCAAGGCTCTGCGCACCATTCAACAGCGCGATTTACCGGTAAGCGACGACCCCACGAGACGCGTGTTAGGCGTGATACGTCCTACGGTCGAAGCAATAGGTTCACTCACATCAACGGGTCACGTAGGAGTATTCGGCACGCCGGGCACTATCAGCAGCGAGAGTTATAACCTTGAGATTGCGCACCTATACGGTGGGCAATACACCGTCACGGGACACCCGTGCCCCATGTGGGTGCCGCTTGTGGAAAATCGTGAAAGTGACGGAGACGGAGCTGACTACTTTGTCCGTAAGGACATTGACGCGCTACTCTCTCGCGACCCGATGATAGACACGGTGATATTGGGGTGCACCCATTATCCGCTGCTCATTAACAAAATAACCCGTTACCTTCCCCAACAAGTGCGTGCGATAGAGCAAGGGCCGATAGTTGCCGACAGTCTTGCCGACTACCTGAAACGTCACCCCGAAACGGACAGTCGTCTCACACGAACCGGCACATGCCGTTATTTGACTACCGATACCATTGACAAATTCTCGGAGTTGGCAACCGTGTTCACCGGTGAGGACGTTGTAGCGACCAAGATTGTGCTATGAACATCATCACTATTGACGACATCAGACAAGCATTACGCCGTAGCGAGAGTGAGCGTGCAATTGAGATGGCGACAGAGTTGGTTCGGGACTCTCAACTTGCCGCCCAAGCCCTGTTTTTGCGTGGCAATGCTCATCGCCAGTTAGGACATTGGCGAGAGGCGCTCAACGATTACTTGGCTGCCAACGAACTTGCTCCCGACGGACCGGCAGCCGAGGCTTATCGCCACACACAAGAAATTCTCGCTTTTTATCATCACGACTTGTATAATCCCTAAAGACGGGTACGGGGCATCAACTAACCGTAAACCCGATATTATACGCCACGAAAAAGGGGTGTCGACAACCGACACGGCTGTCGTCCACCCCAATTCACATTTTATGCAAGCTGTGAAAAATCAGTTTTGCTCGTACCAGAGGGTGCGTGACGGGAGGTCACACACCTCCGACGGTCCGAAGTATTGGATAGGACCCGGATAGAGATAGGCAGTCTCACGCGCCCACTCGTCGCGCTTCGAAGCAAACACCTTGAAGGGTTTGCCCTCGAGGTCGACAAGAGCCTTGCGAATAACCGGTTTGTCCTGAGCATTACGACGCTCGACATTCATCATCATCGTGATGGGGATACCACCTGCAACCCACTCGCTCGACGGCTTGGTCAAGCCACGCACACTCGACATATAACCGGTCACTCCACAGTTGATAAGTTGAGCGGCATTATAACCTAAAGCGTAGCAATAATCGGCATCAAAATTCGAAGGATCGGCACAACGACCCTCGTAACCGAAGAAGTGGTGAAGTGCAGCGAAACTGCCTTTATACTTCTTATGCTCCTTCATCTTGGCGAGACGTGCACCTACCATCGTACTGAGCAACTTCTCGGTTTCGATGAGCGAAACCTGTACGTTACCGTGGGGGTCGCGATCAAGCAACAACTGGTTGGCAACGTTATCGGGAAGTTTGTGCAATGTTGCAAGAGCGGCAGCCGTCAAACCGGCGAGCACGAACTCGCGCTGCTGCTCGGGAGTCATATCGGCTATGGCTGCCTTGTTTTCTTCGACACCGAGGAATTCGTTCAACTCCTTAATCAAACTCTTGATTTCGGGGACAAACTCGATCAAGCCCTCGGGAATTAACACCACGCCATAGTTGAGACCGCGATTGCCACGCTCGGCGACAACCTCGGCGATGCCGTCAACCACCTGTTCGAGGCTCATCTGCTTTGCCTCGACCTCCTCACTGATAATGCAGTAGTTGGGTTGGGTCTGGAGAGCGCACTCGAGGGCAATGTGACTTGCCGAGCGTCCCATCAACTTGATAAAGTGCCAATACTTCTTGGCGGAGTTGCAGTCGCGCTCGATATTACCTATCACCTCGCTATACACCTTGGTTGCCGTGTCAAAGCCGAACGAAGTTTCAATCTGCTCGTTCTTGAGGTCGCCGTCGATTGTCTTGGGACAACCTATCACACGCACACCGGTATTGTTGCGCTCGTAGTAATCGGCAAGCAAAGCGGCATTGGTATTACTGTCGTCACCACCGATGATCACCAGTGCCGTGATGCCTAATTTCTTAAGGATTTCCAAGCCCTTGTCAAACTGCTCAACGGTTTCGAGTTTGGTACGTCCCGACCCGATGATGTCGAAACCGCCGGTATTGCGATATTCGTCAATCACGTCGCCGGTGAGTTCAACGTAGTTATGATTAACCAATCCGCCCGGTCCCATCAAGAAGCCGTACAAACGATTGTCGGGATTTAAAGCCTTCAAACCGTCGAACAGACCGCTTATCACGTTGTGTCCGCCCGGTGCTTGACCGCCCGAGAGGATAACACCGACATTGATAGCAGCCGGCTGCTCAACCGGTTCATCGGCTTTAACAAAGGTCAACTCCGGCAAGCCATAAGTTACCGGGAACAAACGCTTGATTGCCTCGTGATCGGCAACACTCTCGGTCGGTTTGCCGAGCACTGCCTTTACCGGTCCCCAAAGGACAGCGGGCAACTTGGGCTGATAAGCAGCACGTTGTTGTTGCAGAATACTCTTTTTAGCCATTAGTTTATTGATTAAAATCGTTATTTTTCGCAAAGGTAATAAAACTAAATGTGTCGTGCAAATTTAGTTTTATCCTCATCAATTGTTAATAACCGTTAATATTCAAAGGGTATTGTAGGCGACCTGTCACAATCGGCAAGCGACTGCTGCAAGGTATCGAAGTAATAGGCTCGCAAATCGTCAAACGACGCGCACTTATACTTTGATGTTTTATACCATTGCGCCAGGCGATAGTTGGTGTCGGGTGTGGGTTGCGAACCGTGGGATATGCGCCATTGCAAATACTCTTCACAGGCATGTTTAAACCGAAATTCACGTTGGGTGGTGGGAATGTGGTCGTCGCGACACTGTTGAATGTATTGATTGACTTGTTCACGAAATTCGGGCGTGGTATTAAGCGACCCGATACGGAAATTCACGAGCCAACGATATAGCAACGCTTCTTCTTTTTCGCCTCCGTTAAAGGGGAAATGACCTGTTGAGTTGACAAAAGCGATGAGTTGTTGCAATCGCCGAGCGGGTGGCAAACGGTGCGGAGTGTCGTTATAATCGACGGGGACAAACGAGGAATCGTATTCCTTGTCGGCAGCCCCTATCATGCCGCGTTCAAAGTACACAAAACGACCTTTGGTATCGTTCAAGATAGTCGTGTTGATACTATTCCAATTTGTACTCGGAAAATCGGCTTTAACCGCGTCCAGGAGTTGCGACACGGTGAGTGGAGTGTCACTGGAGTGTAACACATCGAGCAACGACAAACGTATAGTCTTGAAATTAACTTTTTTCCAAGTCTTCAATCCATAAGTGGAACGCTTACCCAGCGGCTTGATTACAGGCGAGTTGTGGCACAAATAACGCACTGCCAAATCATTAATCCTTGACCCCTCGATTTTCTCGAATTCCTCAATTATCTCGGCTATGGTCATGGGTTCGCCGCGAGTCACAAGAATTTGCTCGATGATGCCCACACGGTCAGGGCGTGTGGGTGGCAATAAGAGAACATCTTTTCGGTTGCTTTCAAAGCCACAGTTTTCGAGAGCGAAATATCTCACTGCCGGGGTTAACCATCGGGGAAGTTTATCCTTGTCGACAAGCCCGAATTCTTCTATCAAGTCGGCAATGGGCAACTCTTTAATCGAGAGGCGACGAGCCGTACTGAGCGTCTTCAAATGGCGAGCAAGTTTTTGCCAACTCATCACGCTACGGGTATCGTCATCGGCTATCATCACGTGACCGGTTGCCAACGAAAAGCACGTGTTAAGCCCACTCACGAGCATTATCATGCGCAACACCACGACGGGCGAGAAAGCAGGCAATTCGGCGTTCACCACACTTTTCACCATAGGGTCGGTTTCGATTAAAAGGTGTTGAGAGAACAACGACGAATAGCGCGTCAACAGGTCGGGTGTCAAAAACGGCAATTCGGGTCGTGTCACAACGGCAAGCATCAGTTGTCTGACACGTTCACGCGAAATATCGAAACGCTCGGACAACTGTTCCAACGTCATCGGGGCATCGCCCGTCACACCGGCATAAGCGGCAAATAACTCGTGGCGACGGCAATCGGAGTGACGCAGGAAACAACACAACAGTAAGAACAACGGATAATAACCGTTAGCCTCGATGAACGACACCACACGACCCACCTCCTCATCGTTCAAGAAATCAAACTCGCGCCTAATGCGCACATCAAGTGTGGGGGTGACACTCATCGTGTCGCACAATGCCCTGAATTCATTGCACATAGCCATAATCTCGGGCACCGATTTCACTCCCACGTTACGCAATGAAGCGATGCTCGTTTCGTCAAGACACAGCAACTCGCCCGCGCTGTCAAGGTCCCTTACGATACCGCAGACAACGTTGGCCGAACGACAAGACATGCTGAAAATCAACTTTTGTACACTTTGCCACATCACGATGCGCTCGCGCTCGGTGAGATTATCCAACACACGTTCCCGATAATCGTTCAATATCATTTGTCGGGTCAGCCCATTTGTTGTATTCATAGCCTTTGTTCTTATTCTATATTGTGAGTTAAAAGATATTGCTCGGCTGCAGCCAAATCATCAGGTGTATCAATGCCTATTGTCTCAATGTCGGTGATACCGGTGCGTATAACAAGACCGTTCTCGAGCCAACGCAGTTGTTCGAGCGACTCGGCCAACTCCAACGGGGACTGCTCGAGCGACGTGACACGAGCCAACACATCGGCGCGATAGGCATACATACCGATGTGGGTATAGTATTGCGTCCGTGTATGCCACAGGGAGGCGTCCACGCCTCGCAGATGAGGTATCACTTGACGTGAAAAATATAAAGCGCGTCCGTCAACACCAATCACCACTTTGGGGCGGTTGGGGTTAGCGAGTGCCTCCACCGAGCCGCTGCGAGGAAAAGGTTTGACAAGCGTGCCGATGTCGGTCGACGGGTCACGAAACAGTCGCTTGAGAGTTTCGATTTGTTCGGGCGAGATAAACGGTTCGTCGCCCTGCACGTTAATCACCACATTCTCGGTGCAAGCGGCATTCAGATACGCCTCGCGACAACGGTCGGTACCGCTGCGATGGTCGGCACGGGTCATCACCGCTTCGCCGCCGAGGTCATTCACCACGCGAGCGATGCGCTCATCGTCAGTTGCCACGAGCACGCGCTCCACCACTGCACTCACACGACGCCACACACGCTCTATCACCGTCATGCCACCCAATAGTGCCAACGGTTTCCCCGGAAAGCGGCTTGATGCCCAACGCGCCGGGATAATTGCTACAAATCGGTTTTCTGAGTTATTCATAATTCAACACTTCCATTTCACATCGCGCACAGTTGAAATGCAACCTGTATCGCCTGCGTCCGTGAACCAAATAAAGAGGGTCACCCCATGGGGCGTTGCCCGCTCGACAATGCCCTAACTCACGCAATATACAGTAACGCGTTGTCATCACGGGCAAGGGAAGCTCGGCACGAGTCTTGTCATAAACGGGTTTCCCGTGTTGCACCTCGATAGCCGGCGTGATGTCGCTCACGCCGTGGTCGCGATACACTTGCTCTGCAAGACGGTTGGCAACGTTGTCGCTGCTGACCGGCGCTGCCGACGGGCATCGGGCTTCGAGATGCTCGACACCCGGCTGCAAACGGTGGCGCATCGCCCCCCACTGCTCCTCAATGGCAACAAGTCCTTCACGTCGAAGCCGTGTCAGCACACTCGCCGGCACAAATCGGGCTCCACAAGGCGACACACACCGCACGAGGTAACGTTCGTCGGTGACACCGAGGTCGCGACATTGCCGTTCACCTTGGTCACTGCGAGCCTCGGGGGCGATAAAGTCGTCGGCACACACCGTCACATGACAACCGCGTTCGTCCTCACAGTCGAGCATCGGACGATTATTGGCATCGATACCGAGGCTCAACGACACCTTGATGCGACGTGAGGCGGTGTTGCCCGACAGCACGTCGTCCATCTGCTTGTCACGACTGCGGTATAACACCGTGCCCGGCTCGGGAGCCACACGCATGCCGTAAGGAAAAATCACGCCGTCCGCGCCGACTCTATTGACACGAAACCCGTGTTGGGTACCATCACCCGGCATGAAACAAATGCCGTCACCGGCTCGCAACCGGGTCTCGGCAACGATACGCACACGTCCGCTTGCAACCTGTTTGACCACACCCACTCGCTCGCCGTGTGACTTGGGCGACTCGAGACAAGCCACCGATAACGGCAAGGGTGAGCGACGGTGCTCGCGGTCAATAAAGTAGGTTGTCGAGCCGCGATTAAACGACCGCGACACTGCCGGCATGAAATTCCGTTCCACACTACCGAACGAAGAACGGCACACGGTATCGGAGTTCGCAGCGATGTAGGTATCGAGCACGTCACGATAGTGTGCAACAACATTTTTCACGTAACCCACGTCCTTCAACCTGCCCTCAATCTTGAACGAAGTGACACCGGCTTGTATCAATGCCGGCACGAAATCATCGAGGCGCAAATCGCGCAGGGACAACAGGTATCGTGATTTCTCGAGTATGTTGCCGTTGCAGTCAACGAGATCGTAGGGCAAACGACACATTTGGGCACACTCACCGCGATTGGCACTACGCCCGTTGGCCATGTAACTCATTGAACAACGTCCGCTGTAACACACGCACAGGGCGCCATGGACAAACGCTTCGAGCGGCACTGCGGTTGCTGCACGCACGGCAGCAATCTCGCGCAAAGACAATTCTCGCGCAAGGACTAATTGAGTGAAACCCAAAGCCTCCAACCATGCCGCCTTTTCGGGAGTGCGTATATCACATTGAGTGCTTGCATGCAGGGCAATCGGAGGCAAGTCAAGTCGCAACAGTGACAGGTCTTGCACGATGAGAGCGTCAACGCCGGCTTGCCACAACTCGTGTATCATACGTTCCACGTCGGACAACTCGTCATCGCCGATTAGGGTGTTCACCGTTGCATAGACGCGAGCATCGTAGTGGTGGGCAAGGTCGCATGCTCGCCCTATATCGTGTACACTCACGGCAGCCATTGACCTTGCGCCAAAGCGAGGCGCACCGATATACACGGCATCGGCACCGTGCAAAATCGCTGCACGGGCAACTTCGATGTCACGGGCAGGTGCCAGTAACTCAAGTGGTCGCAACAATGGGCGTTCGTTCTTCACACTGCAAAGTTAACCAAATCACCTCAACAATACAAATTTTTCAGCCCTAAGTTTAAACTTTCTTTTCACAGCAATCAAACCACGGTTCTTGCCGAAACAAATTACCCGTAATTGATAGGAATTAAAATGAGAAACCGCCGGTAATATTACGCCGATAACAACTGCATAACATCTTTTCACAGACCGTTTTAAATAGGGATTACCAACTTTATTTGTGAAATTCGCAGAAAATTTGTAATTTTGCAGGCTAATTTAAATCGGCAATGAATAGGTTTTTTCGTCACATACTCCTCCTGTCACTTGTTGCGGTCGTTGCATCGTGCGGCGAGTACAACAAGGTGCTCAAGAGCAGCGATATCAACTACAAGTACGACTATGCCAAGCGTGCTTTTGAGATGAAGAAATACACCCAGAGTGCGACCATCTTACAAGAACTTGTCAACGTGTTCAAGGGGACCGAGCGCGCCGAGGAGTCGTTATATCTGCTTGCGATGAGTTACTACGAGAACCGCGACTACGCCAACAGCGGTGCCTATTTCAAGAACTACTACCAGCATTATCCGCGCGGACAATATGCCGAGTTGTCGCGTTACTATGCCGGTTACGGCTACTACCTCGACTCGCCCGACACGCAGTTGGATCAAACCGAGACAATCAAAGCAATCGAGGAGTTGCAGTCGTTTCTTGATTTTTTCCCCATGAGCGACAAGGTTCCCGTGGCACAAAATGCTATTTTCGAGTTGCAGGACAAGTTGGTGTTGAAAGAGTTGGAAAACGCACAACTCTATTACAACCTCGGCAACTACATGGGCAACAACTACGAGAGTGCGGTAATCACGGCCAAGAATGCCATTAAGGAGTACCCGTACACCAAGTACAAGGAACAACTCATGTTGCTCGTGCTCAAAGCCCGTTATCGCGAGGCAAACGAGAGTGTTGACGAGCGCAAGGTCGAGCGCTATCGCATTGTCATTGACGAGTACTACGCTTTCATCGGTGATTTTCCCGACAGTGCCGATCGCGAGCAAGCCGACAACATCTTCAAGATTGCATCAAATTTTGTCAACCGATAATTATCACTTAATTTCATACAATGGACTACAAGAAATCTACCGCGCCGTTGAACACTACCGTTCACGACCTTGTTGAACTTGCCGAGCAGACGGGCAATATCTACGAGACGGTTGCCATCATCAGCAAGCGTGCCAACCAAATTGCAGCCGAGCTCAAGAGTGATCTTGACGGCAAGTTGCAGGAGTTCGCCACCCTGACCGACAACCTTGAGGAAATCTCGGAAAACCGCGAGCAAATAGAAATCTCGCGCTACTACGAGAAGATGCCGAAGCCCTCATTGATTGCTACGCAAGAATACGAGGACGGTCAGTTGGCTTTCCGCAACGTGGCTCGCGAGCGCGACGAATTGTAAGAAAGTTTCCCCTTCGAGGTGCGAACTTAGTGTCTCCCGGGGCATAGGACAGATGACGAGGGTGTGTCAAAATTCATGGCACACCCCCTTTAACGCAGTTGAGTCGCCCGTCGGGCGACCCGCTGCCTCCTACGGAGGCGGATTCTGATGTCCGAGGGTTACGCTTCGTTCCACCCTCGGTTACCTGTATTTCGACCTCGCGAGCGTATTTACATGAATTTACGAGAGAAAAAACAGACGTGAGAACTATGTCGTCACAAGGGCTATTTTCGAGTGAAGGTGTACATATTAGCCGCTTGCTCGGTAGCGATTGTTGTCGAACTGCCGTGACCGCTCAACACCACGGTGTCGCCGGGCAGAGCATACAGTCGCGTCCGTATGCTTGACAACAACGTGGGCATGTCGCCCCCGGGCAAATCACATCGTCCCACACTGCCGGCAAACAGGGTGTCACCCACCAACACCGTTGACAGTTCCTCGATATAAAAACTCACACCACCCGGGCTGTGACCCGGAGTGTGGATAACACTCACATCACAGTCGCCCACCTTCAACACGTCACCGTCGTCAAACGGCAGGTCTATCACGAGTGGCTCAAACTTGAAATAACGACGGTTGAAGCCGAAGCGCTCGGCCTGCATCTGCAATGCGCTTGCCAATGGTGTTTCGGCTATATGAGCCCTGACAGGCACATGCCACAGGTCGGCAAGATAACGCGCCGCCGCCACATGGTCGATGTGACAGTGAGTCAACCACACCGCTCTCAAGGTGAGTCCGTGCGCTGTCATATAGTCGGCAAACTCGATGCGCTCAGCCTCAATCATCATGCCCGGGTCAATAACCGCTGCCTCGCCACCGGTAGCATGAAGCAAGTAAGTATTCTCGCCGAACGGATTGAACTCAAATTGCTTTATAGTAATCATAGTGGCAAGTACACAAGTTTTTTGGTTTCGAAATA
The DNA here is from genome assembly GCA_937901905.1 of uncultured Porphyromonadaceae bacterium. Lineage (GTDB taxonomy): Bacteria > Bacteroidota > Bacteroidia > Bacteroidales > Muribaculaceae > Sodaliphilus. Next base: position 30,852 of record CALDIF010000053.1, read on the forward strand.
CGGCTCCGAAAAGTACAAGTTGAGATTATCTATCAATACCTCACGATGCCACGGAGCCACCTCGCCCGACACGTTTCCCCCTTTGAGGCAAATCAAGCCGTTAGGCAACGCATTGCTACCGCCGTGCGACACCAAACGCTTCACGAGAGGCACCATGTCACGCATGTCCATCACCGCACGCGAGACGACAAAATCAAACTTCAGACCACGCACCTCGCCCACGTCGCCGTGCTGTAGGGTAACATTGGTCAATCCGGCACGACGCGCCACGTCCTCGGCAACGCGCAGCTTCTTGGCCACACGGTCGACAAGGTGAAACTGCACCTCAGGAAACATTACAGCCAACGGAATTCCCGGGAAACCGCCACCTGTGCCGAAGTCCATTATCGTGGTGCCGGGCACAAAGTGCAGAAAACGTGCTATTGCCAACGAGTGTAACACATGATTAACCTCGAGATTTTCAATATCACGACGCGAGATGACATTGATGCGCTCGTTCCACTCGGGATAAGCCTCTGCCAAAACATCAAACTGCTCGCGTTGTCGAGCGGTGAGCATCATGTCAAAATAACGGTTCACTGTTTCCATCAGGCATCATTGATTATAAAACCTCACGAGGGGCGACCGGGGTGCCAACATCTGTGAGAGGTAATCCAATTCGATAGTTATAGTCGGCTCGCCCACAGCACCCACGGCTATTTCGCCCGGCAAAAACGACCATGTGACACCGGCATCGGTGATATAAAAATTGTTTGTAGCCCCCATGTTGTCAGCATTATAATAACCGAGGTCGTTGAGGCGATCGTTGGACGTCACGTGATTGAGTTCCAACAAGCGTTCACGCAACATGCGATTAATATACGGAACCGCCTCCTCGTTGAACAGGCGACGCAGCGACACCGGCTGCATCGTTTGCAAGTCGATGGTGTAATAGCGATGAGCCACACCGGTCACGACCGTGTCTTTCTTGACCACATCAACACGCCTGAAGGTCAGCAAATCATGTTCCTGACTAACGAGATTAACGGCTGTTGTCGTGTGATACTCGGTGATGTCATCGTCTTCATATTCATCTGTCGAAAACTCCGTCACACCCGACGCATCACTTTGAGCAAAGTCATTCTGATGAAGGGTGTTGGACACCATGGACCTCAAGGCTTCGTCGATTGTCAACGTGTCGGGATAAGCGAGGACATGGGTGATAAACAGACTTTGCAAGTGACTTGCAAGGGTGTCATCGGCGGCTATCGGCAACGGATACTCAACGGTGGCATCGGCAACGATCACGAGATGCTCATGACCGCTACCCCTCACGACGATGGTGGTGTCCGACAACTTCTGCTCGACAGTACGCACTCGCTCAACTTCACTCGTCGTATTCGAGTGGCACGCGACCATTAAAGTCAATAAAGCCGCTACACCGGTCAAATTCAAACCGAATATTCTCATCATTCGACCAAATAGGTTTGTTGTGGCATTAATCGCACAAGATGCTCTCGATACAACTGTCCGAGTGCCTTCTTAAAATCTTTTTTACTGCAGCCCACCAAGGTGGCAATCTGTTCGGGAGTGGAGCGGTCGCCCAGGGGCATCGACCCTCCGTGGGAACGCATATATTGTAACAAATCACCGGCGAGCGCGTTGACACGCATTCGCTCTATCGGTTTTGTCGTGACATCAATTTTGCCGTCGGGACGCACTTGCTTCACAAAACCCACGTGAACCTCACCCACGTTGACATCGGCAAGCATCTCGTTTTGATATAACAATCCCCAATGAGTGCCGTCGACTATCACCTTGTAGCCCAACTCGGTGCGTGCCACCACGAGCAACGACACGCGTTGGCGATGATGATAGGTCGGCTCGGTATTACCCACATAGCGGTCCAACTTGGCACTCGCCACCACCCTACCGCTCGCGTGGTCAAGATGAACATGAACTACGTAACTGCGTCCCGCTTGCATCTTCACTCGTTGCTCACCGAACGGACATAACAAGTCCTTACCCTCAATACCCCAATCGAGGAAAGCCCCGACAGCATTCACCGCCTTCACACGCATCAATGCAAACTCGCCGGCAACGGCGATGGGGCGTAAGGTAGTTGCCACAGGGCGATCATCACTATCGGTGTAGACAAACACTGTCATTTCTTTATCAGGTGCCACTGTCGGTGTGAGGTAGCGACACGGCAACAGAACCTCGTTGCCGTCTTCATCGTAAGACACCTTTTTCCATAACCCGTTGGCATAGCGGTAGTCATTCCCGTCCGCGCCTTCAACATAAACGCCCCTGACGTTGCCCTGAGGGCTGAACGTCACGCTATCTACAAAGTTTCCTTTTTCGTCAGACACAGCCAGCCACCGGGTATACTCAACCAAATTGCCGGCCCGGTCATATTTGGCGGGTTCAGTATCGCCGGAATAAGCATACTGCCGCTTGTTGGCGGTAACATCAAACCAGTACCACTCTTCGTCACCCTCACTGGAGCTCCAATAACCGGCAAACTTATGATTCTTGACGATCAGGACATTGTTGTCGTCCGAGACCAGATACAGCGTGATATTTTTCGCTTTGACCTTGTTCAGCTCTTCATCGGCTTCGGAAACAAACGCCTGTTTGTCATTGTCATAAGTAAGCACCGTCCAACAGTCTTCGCCGTTGACCGTATACTCGGCCTCTACAAATACGTACTCCTTATCTGTGACCTTGTCGCCCTTAAGCTCCAGCCCGTTATTGTTTTTCAGGGAATAGCCGGGCACCGAGGGAATCGATGCGTCAAAGGGGAGCTGATCGGTCGTCAGGAATACGAAACCGCCCTCCGCAAAAACAGAGCCAGACAGGCAGAGCGCCATCAGCAGAGACAGCACAAGCACGACTTTCTTCACGATGAATGATCTCCTTTCGCGGACCCGTCCTCCGGGGCTGAAGCTCTTTCATGCGTCAGCCAGGACAAGCGCGCCATAGTTTAAGGCTTTGTAAACGCCTTCCCGTCATTATACATTTTCTTCATTACCAGGATGTTAAAGAGTTGTTAAATAGTTTTAAAATATCCTCGCGAACAGGCTTAAGCTATGGCCTTGCTCTTTTTATTTCTCCAGCAGGTCCGCCATGTTTTTCGCCAGCGTTCCCACGACCTCCGCCCCAAAGCTGTCGCGGCTCCCCAGGTATCCGTTCCAGTAATCACTGCTGACCACCGGCATCTGAGAGAACGTGAAGTACTTGTTGAGCCGGTCGATGGAGGGCGTAGCCCCGGCGCGCCAGCAGGTGGCGATGGCTGCGGCCAGCTTGCCTTTGAACAGCTGGCCATAATTGGCCGCCGCGAAAAACGCGCGATCCAGCAGCGCGGTCAGCGCGCCGTTCGGCCCCGCAAAATATACGGGCGTTCCGACAACTACGGCGTCCGCACGCAGCATAGCCTCAATCAGCTCGTTGCATGGGTCGTCCTTAAAGGCGCAACGATGCTCTGCGGCGCAACGACCGCAGGCAATGCAGCCTCTGACGGGCTTCCCGTCAAGCTGAAACCAAGCCGTATCTATATCATATTTTTGTATTTCCTGTTCAAAAAGCTTTAACGCAGCCGCCGTGTTTCCGTTCTTGCGCGGACTGCCGTTAATAAGTAAAACCGTTTTTACTGCCATCTTTATAACCCCCTTACTCTTCCGCGGTACATATCAAACGCACCGCTTCGTGCGCTTTCAGCAAGCCGTTCCAAAAGCTTCAGCATCTTTTTACGGCAGTCGGGAAGCTTGCCTCGAATCGGCACGGGAATACGGCGGTCTGTTTATATCGCTTGAAAAGTGCATACTTCCTCCGAAAATTCTTATCTGCATTTTAGTAATTAAAATTTGTATATTTCTTTGCCACAGTCAGACCATCAACTATTTGTTTAATTATAGCATATTTCTTCTTATGATTACAAGTGGGCAGAAAGGATTTTTATACTTGTAATTTAGTTTTTATATAAATATTACAATAAGGAGGAAAAATAAAATGCAAAATGTAATTGGAAAAAACAGAACATCTCCAAAAAATGAAGATGGTTACATAGCAGCATACATTAAACAAAACCCTGCAGCAAAAAAGCAAGACGGAATGGATGTGTCAGCAGTAACAGCAAAAGACGGAACAAAAGGTCATGGTTTATTACCTGAAGATATCAACAGAAGTCATGATAAAGACTTTCACAGAGTAATAGGTTTCATTCCTGATAGCGACTTAAAAAAAGATTTATAATGAAAAGGCGAGTTATTCTCGCCTTTTGTTATTTTTCAAAACACCCAAGAATAAGTTGTGAAGCATCTACAAATCCATTCCTATAATATTTCTCATTCCAATAAGTAATATAATCCATAAAGCTATCTTAAATAAGCTCTAATTGTTTCTTAACATACTTTTGATTTTGTTTAGGAACATTTCTTAAAATATTATCAGAAAGTTTATCAAAGTCAAAGTTGTGTTTTTTATCTTCCACATTTAATACTCCAAATAGAATTTCTTCTCTAATATCGAAAAAAACGCTGAATCAGGGAAATATCCAAGATGTTGAGAAGAGCTTGTGTTAAGAAATAGTGAAAAAGGACAATTTTATGGATGTAGTACATATCCAAAATGCAATTTTACTAAAAAAATATAAAAAAATCACAAAAGTATTTAAAATTTTCAATATATATGGTACTATATTTCTATAATAAAAGGGAAATAATAATTATATCTAAAAAATATTAGGGGGGAAAAATATGGCAGAAATCAAATATGAAATTGTAGAAAATGTTGGTGTATTATCTGAAACAGAAAAAGGATGGCAAAAAGAATTAAATTTAATTAGTTGGAATGAAAGACCAGCAAAATATGATTTAAGAGATTGGTCACCTAATCATGAAAAAATGGGTAAAGGAGTAACTCTCACTCCTGAGGAAATAGGCAAACTTGCAGAGCTTATCAGCGGCGAAGATATAGATGCGGGGTGACATATGATACTTTATCACGGAAGCAATGTTGAAGTTAAAGACATCAATCTAAAACTGTGCAAAACTTTTCGCGATTTTGGAAAAGGCTTTTATCTCACCAACATTCGCACTCAAGCCGAAAATATGGCGAAACGTGTCGTTCGAATAAAAGGCGGAAAGAGTGTTTTGAATGTGTATGAAATCGATGATGATTTTATGAAAAACAAAGATCTAAACATAAAAGATTTTTCGTCAATTCCGACAGAAGAATGGGCTTTATTCGTGATGAATAATCGCAATCGATATTTCTCAGACATTAAGAATCCACTTTGCAATCAAGACAACAAATATGATATTGTTCACGGACCTGTTGCAAACGACGCAATGGCGACTTTGTTTCAGCAGTACGAGCAAGATTTTATTGACCTCGAAATGCTAAAAAAACGTATGACTTACAAAGAGCTTTCTATGCAATTTTCATTTCACACTGCAAAAGCAATTTCATTTTTGCACAAAAAAGAGGTGATTTATGGATAAAGTAGACTGGCTAATAGATTCTCTTACAAAGCAAATCGCAAAGTTCATCGTTGAAGACGAAAAAATCGAGTATGATGAAGCACTCAGAAAGCTCTACACTTCAAAAATCTTTGCAAAACTTACCGACAAAGAAACATATCTTTACAGAGAAGGTGCTGCATATTTGTATCAATATTATCTGGAGGAAAAATAATTTTTTCTGCAGATAATAAAATAATCTAATTGTAAATCTAAGTATTTTAGACTACAATTACTAACTATAGGAACTATTTATGGCACAAAACATTGAACCATATCGCCAAACTGTACAAGCATGTTTGAAAGATAAAACTTATTACATTGATTTTTATCAGCGCGAATATGTTTGGAGCGATGAAACTGTAAAAATCTTACTTGATGACATCTTTGAAGTTTTTGAACAATCCTATTTTCCTGTGAAAGATGCTGAAATGACACCTGCTGTGATGGAAAAATTCAACTGGTATTACATGAATGTTTTTATCACCAACAAAATTGACAACAAAACATATATTGTTGATGGACAGCAACGACTTTCAACACTTACTCTTATCTGCACAAAATTATATCATCTTACAGATGATACAGATTTAAAAGAATTACTGCTCCCCTGCATCTGTGGAAAAAACTGGAAAACTAATGAGTATAGAATAGATAATTCAAAACGAAAAAGAGCAATGGATTCAATTCTTAACAAAACTTCGTTTAATTTTCCATATCTTAATCAAACAGAGCAAACTCTTATTGAAAGATATGCTTATATTTCCTCATATTTTGACAAGAAAAATTTGGATAATAAGCAGCTTGAAGCATTTATCTATTACTTTTTGAATAAACTGGTTCTTGTTGAGTTAAGCATAGATAACCAAGATGATACAGCTATGGTCTTTGAAGTAATCAATGACCGTGGAGAAGCTCTAAAACCTTTTGAGATATTAAAAGGCAAGTTGATAGGAGCTTTAAACAAATCTGATACTGATAAATATTCAGATTTATGGGATTCTGCTATGCAACAAGTAAGCGGAAGAGAAGACCAGTTTTTCGTGAACTATTTGAAGTCAAGATTTGTCTTTAAGAGAAATTCAGATAAAGAAAACTTAATCAACAATGCTTATCATCGATATATGTTTGATGATAAAGATGATGCACAAACTCTAGGATTCAGAAAAACAGATTCAAACAGAATTGCAAATATCAAGAAGTTTATTGAAGAAGATATAGTTTATTATTCAAAACTGTATGCAAAAATAATAAAAAATGAAGATATATTTTTGAAATACAGTAATGAAATTCATAAACTAGATGGACAATACCAGCTAATTTTATCAGCTTGCAATATTAATGACAGTGAAGAAGCTGAAAAGATTTCTTTACTTGCAAAAGAATACGACCGTTTGCATATGCTTTTGCGTATGAATGGTGTATATGACAGCAATGATTTTCATGGAATCTCATACAGTCTCAATGAAAAAGTAAAAGCTCTCCCAATTTCTGATTACCGAGCTGTTTTTGATGAAATAATATTGAGCCGTATCCGCGAAGAAAAAAATACAACAAATGTATCTTCTGTACTTGATTATAATTATTTCTCGCAAATTGGTTATGGCAAAGGAATTGACCAAACAGCTCTTTATTATTTGCTTGCTCGTGTAGAAGATTATATTTGCAAGAATATAAATCTTGAGCCAGAACATGATGTTTATTATATGTCTATAAAACATTCAAATGTTTACGGCTATCATATTGAACATATTTTCTCTGATAACGCTGAAAGCAGAGCAAACTTTTCAAGTGAAGAAGAATTCTGGAACGAACGTAATGGAATAGGAGCATTACTTCTTTTAAAAGGTCGTACAAATATCAGTTCTGGCAATGAATTATATGCAGATAAGCTAAAAACTTATTCAAATGGAACTGTTTGGGCAAAGACTTTGTGTAAAACTTGGTATCACTCAAATCCAGATTTTGCAGATTTCAATAACTTTATAAAAGCAAAAAGTGGAAAGGAGTTTACCTCGTATGATTCTTTCTCACTTCAATCAATGAAAGAACGCTGTAAACTTCTTTATGAACTTGTAAAACTCATTTGGGAAGTTTAAGACCTATAATTTTTATATAAAAAATCCTGCAAATGAATAAATTACCTCAACTTGCAGGACTTTCCAAAACAGACTTAGC
>CALDIF010000054.1 GCA_937901905.1 uncultured Porphyromonadaceae bacterium
GCGTTGTGCGCATTCACGCTCACGAAGCCGTAGTACGCATTGAAGTTGTTCCCGGACCGCGCCACAACACGACCAGTAGAACTGCTGCCCTCCTGCTGGTCACAGTAATAGGTGTTGTAGGACGTGTTGGCAGTCAATTTGCTCGGCACGACATCGCAGTATCGGCCCCAGCGGAGGCGGGCAATCTCGCCGCTGCCGCTCACGCCTTTCACGGCTCGCTCGCTGCCATCAGGCATGCGGATGCGCCAAAAATAGTCTGCGCTACTTCCGCTTGGGGCTGCAAGTTTGTTCTTGTAGAACTCACCATAGCTTTTCACATTCACAGCAACGAAGTCCATCCATTCCCAGCGGTTCGCCCACCAGTCCTCTATACCGAGGAAGCGAGGACGTGTCACGTCACGGAGTGGCGACGCTTGACGTTCAAGGCTGGTGACGGTGATGTCGCTGCCGCCTGTCTGTGTGCCAGTGCTTTGGCCGCTTCCATGCCGGTTCTGAGAGTTGCGTGTGCCGTACAAAGCCATATACAGGATGTCAATGACTTTGTGGTGCTCATAGTCCACAAGCTGATAACCATTGCCACGGCAGCGAGAGAGGTTGCGGTAATCAAGATATGTTCTATTGAACGCCGTGCCGGCCTGCGGCAATGGTGAGATGCAGTTGCCGTTTGCGTCATACTGCCAGTATGTCGAAGCCTCGGACGTGCCACTGCCAGCCGTCGGGACTACTTGACTTACGGAACGCAGACGCAACAGGCTGTCAAGCGAGGCCTTGTAGGTGCCGAGAAGCGAAAAATCGTTCTCAACCCAGTCGGGCTCTATCGCCTCGACCGCGGCACTATCAACAGCGATGCTCTCTACAGCATCGAAGCCCTGCGCCGAAGTGAACACGAATGCCACCGCTCCGGCTGGTACAGCGACAAACACATAGTCGCCTGACTGGAAGTCGTTCATCGAGTTGGTGATGTAGGACACTGCGGTACTGATTACCTTGCCGTCCTTGTCGAGGAACGCACCGCCTACCTGGTTGGAGTTGATGCCCGGCCAGCGAACCTGCTTGCAGCCCTCCACGTCCATACGGTACACATTGTTGGTGCTCGATAGCGTGAGGTTGCCCACGTCGAAGGTGTCGCCCACATTGAACTGCGAAACATAAAGGCTGACGTTCTCGGCGAGCAGGATCTGCGAGAGGGTCTTGCGCTTGATGACACTTGCGCTGCTGCGTGGGGTCTGACTCTCGCTCGAAAGGCACAGATATTTCTTCTGGTTGATGTGGTCATTGATGCCTTTGTACCAAAAATGAGGAACACCCACCATCACGTCATAGCCCGCACCGTTGCTGTCGGTACGGTCGAAGCCCTGTCCGTTGGCGAGCAGCTCGATGTCGTTGTCATCAATCTGCTGGCACTCCATCTTCTCGGTGCTCTCGTTGTACTGGGCCTTGTAAACATGGAACATCGCCTTGATTTTCGTGATATGCCCACTGGGAATGTAGCCCATCTTGCCGTCGCTCGCATAGGTGCCGTTGTCGAGGTTGATGATGCTGTCCTCGGCATACGCCGTCTTGGTCTCGTCAATCTGAACTACTGTATATTGGGCATTATAGACAGTCAGCAGTGGGAAGTAGGCTTGGATGCTTTCCAGCACATTCGCCTCTATCACGTCGCTACAAGTCCACACGCCGGTCAAGCCTGAGCACTGGCCGCTCTCATCGTAGGCGGTGCCGTCGGCGGCAATGCCGGTGACTCCGCTGTTCATCAGAGACAGCAATGTACTGCTGTTCCCTGTCACGTCGATGCCAGCCAGACGCAAGCGACTGATGTCCGCACCTGTGGCAAGCGCATCGGTGAGCAGCTTCGCGCCGTCGAGCCTGGGGCAGCCGTCGATGCGTATCTGAGTCAATGCGCTCATGCCGTCAAATGTGAGGCTGCCAGCCTCGTAGGAAAGGTTAGGCAGGTTGACGAGCGTGAGGCGAGAGATGGTGGCAGGAAGCGACATCTCCCTCACTGGTGAGGTCTCTGCCAGCGTCACACTCGACAACTGCGAGCCTTCGGCAAGAAGGGTTTCCAGTCTCGGGCATAGTGAGGCCTCTACTTGAGTGATGACGGTGTTGCGGATGTCGAGGTGCTTCAAGAACGGAAGTGAACCGAGGCTCAGATTTGTCAAAGCGCCGTATGAACCGATGGACATGGTGGTGTGGTCGATGCCGCCGACTTCTATCTTCTCCGCAAGGGTGAAAGCGTTGAAGTTCGCCACATCGCTCAATGACACTTCATTGAAGTTTATCTCGGCGATGCGGTCGCTCTGGTAGATGTAGAGCAACGCACCTTCAATGCTTGTGCCGTCGCTGCGGTTGAAGCCTGTGAACGTGTGGCTCTCGCCAGCCTCCAAATAGACTGACTCCTTCAAGTCACCCGAACTGTCGATACCCAAGCCGAAGTACCCTGTCTTCGCAGCCTTGATGGTGATACCGGCACCCTGGGCGCAGTTGATACGGGCAGAGAAAACGCCGGTAAAGAACAGCCCCGTCTTGTAGTAGCCATCACGGACACGGAAGCGAGTGCTGATGAACGCAGGGATGGCAGTCAGGCGCAACCCGTGCAATGCGTAGAAATAGACTGCATCGGCGACACTTGTCAGGTTGATGTACTTGCCCTCTCCGTCATACGAGCTCACGGTCTTCGGCCACTTCTTGGTGATATTGTCCATAAAGAAGTGGTTGGCACCCTCCGGCGAGAACGGGACGAGGGTCTTGCCGTCCACAGTGGTCTGTGCAGAGCGCATGGCCGCCACCACGGTCGGCATGCTTATGGTGCCACCTGCATCGTCCAGCACCTCGGGCTGATAGTGGATGTTGTTCCACAATATCGAGCCATATCCGGCATAGGGGTTGCTGTAGCCTGTAGTGGGGTCACTCGGCTTGTCGGGGTCAACTTCGGGGTCAACGGTGGCGCCGCCATCATTGTCCTTGCCCCAAAAACCGTCCACATCATAGACTTTGTTGGGGTACATGATCAGCGCAGGGTCGTAGCCATCAAAGGTCGTCGTCCTCCACTCACAATGATATTCACCGCCAATTACACTCTGCCCCTCGTCGAGGAAGAACATGGGCTGGAAGTTTTTAGACTCGGAGTCAACGGCTGCACCGTAGTCACAGAAGGCTCTATATACCATCAGCGCACGCGGGTTGGCGAAATAGCGCAGGTTGTTTCGCCACACGCTCTTAAATGTGTCGGCGAGCTCTTCTTTGGAGTAGTCACACGAGTTGCAGAACCGAAGGAACGCATAGAGGTTGTAAGGCACTTTCTTGCCCATGGCGAGGTCGGCCTGCAGCTGGTCGTTGTCAACCATGCACTCAAAGTATTGGGTCCAGGCAGGGAACGGACCTGTGACGGAACCCTTGTCTACGAGTTTCTGGACCCATGACGAACTCTCATTCACAGGAGCCATCATGTCCTCGACACTCGTCACGCCCATGAACCAGTCCATGCCTGTGTAGGCAAGCAGCTCGTAACCGTCCACAGGGTTGAGCACATCGCCCGAGACCACCCACTTGCCGTTCACCAGCCTCATAGAGCCGGTGGTGTCAGTCCATGCGCCGTTTTGGTAACGGTAGAACCTGTACGACGAGCCACAGTACATCGAAAGAAGATATACCTTGCTTGTGTCCTTGCTCTGGTCAGCGAGGAAGCGCGTAACGACTTTCGCTATGGTGTCATCGGTCTTGTCGCCGAAGTATTCCACGAAGTCCTCATCCTGATAGTTCAGACAGCCCTTGTTATATCCCGGGGTGTCCTTGAAGCCCAGCGCCACCTGCTCGCCTTTGTCTTCTTTCCAGTTGCCTTTGGCGTAAAAGTAGGTGTTGGCGCCGGTCCCGTCCACGTCACGGTATATGGCTATCGGGTGGTTGGCGGTCGAGTGGTTCAACTGCAATCCCTCAAGATGAACGGCGGTATCGCCGCTGCCCACATCGTAGGTGCCGTCGTAGTACCTTTGAGCCGGGGTCATGTACTTGTCACCGAGGGCGCGGAATGTGGCGTTCATCATGTTGCATGCGCCACAGTCGTTGGCGTTGCTGCTGTCAGAGTAGTCAATCTTGGTCGTGATGACATCGACAGGGATAGTGTTCTCGCCCACACGCACCTTGTTGTTGGCGAACAATGCCACGGCCTCGTCATATTCGGCAAGGTGGGCTGTGCCGTACTGGGCGACGAACGCCTCACGGCTCAACTCAGGCTTGATGATGCAGACGGATGTGCTGTAGGTCTCGCCGTCCACGATGTAGGTCGAGCCGCTCTTGTTCTTGCTCTTTCTGCCCAAGTTGTAGCGTGGCTGCTTCTTGGGGCGTTTCGTTGATGTGGTACCCTGATTGCGCCGGCGCACGTTGTAGGCTATGAAGTTGCGCCATGGGCGGCTTGGGTCGCGGTATGTGAGCTTGATGAAAATCTCGTCACTCGTCGAGGTGGTGTTGTCAAGAGCCTCGATGTCGCTGCCCAGGAACGGTGACTCGATGAGGTACGGTATGTTGCGCTGATAGAGTCTCGCCATGCTCGGGCCGTTGACGGTGTTGCCCTCGTACACGTTCTCGAAATTGAACTCCTCTATCATCGCCTCGGTGTTGGTCAGTTTGACAAGGTAGTTATAGAACTGCTGCTGCCACTCGATATACTGATACCAGCCGATGAGGTAATACAGGTAGAAGTCGCCCTCGGTGCCGTTGAACTTGATGTTGCTCGGCTGAATGAGGTTTGAGCCGCCCGGCACATAGCCGATACATGCCGCCTCCTCACCATCGAGGAACAGCTTGATCATCGAGTAGCGCGTGCCTTGACGCTCTACATACTTTGTGCCCGGCTCAACCACGATGCCGACGGTGGTCTTCTCATCCGTGGAGTATCGGCGTTCCTCCACGGCATGGTTTCCGTTCTTGCAGTAGATGCCCACCTGCTCGCCTGTGATGTAGAAGCCCGCGCCACTCGTCTCGTCGTAGCACTCCATCAGTCGTGCGGTTTTGTTCTTTACATTCGCCGAGGCGAACTGGAACAGCAGGGCAAACCCGCTACTTTCTATGCCGCTGTTGGCGAATGGGAAATCGTTCAAGCCGCCGGTCACGTTCTCTTTTACGGCCATGGCGTTTGCGCCGAGGTGGAAGTTGAAACCGTTTGACGAGTAATTTGCTCCCTTCAGCGTAATCTCATACTGTCCACTCCTGATGCTGTGGTCACCGGCCTCGCTGTTGGTGCGGTTGGAGAAGTCAAAGCTGTAAGCCGCTCCGTCGGTGAGTGCCGCGTCAATGGCACTGCCGCTGACGGTGACGCTGACCGTTCCGCTCGACGCGCTGCCGCTTGTAGCCTCATAGGTCAGTACCGAGCCATCGGTGACACCTGTGACTTGCTTGGTCACTCGCTGCACAGTGTTGCGACCGATGAGCAGGGCGGCTATCTGGGTGGCGTTCTCTGTCACCACGACATCGGTGTCGAAGCTGCCGGGCGTGTACGCTGTGACCTCCAGCTCCACGCTGTCGTAGCGTCGCACGGTGCCGTTGTTGGCATCGTTGAAACGCATCGCCACGATAGGTGATGTGCTCTCGGGGTCAACAACCATTATCGTTGAGTAGATAGTGTTGCCCTTAACTCCGCTGGCGTTGTCGGTGCCTTGAATGCGGATTGGGTACGCACCGTGCGACAGCACCTCTCCGGCAACATCGTTGGGGTTGACCGTGATGTTGTGGGCATAGGTGTCACGGATGTCGGTCGTGCCGAGAACTTTCCATTCGCCATTGATGAATATTTCCACCTTTGCGTTGATACCTTCCGTTCCCTGGTTGTTGGGGAACTTGTACATTGGGAACGACTTCACATTGTCGGTGGTGAACACTACGCTCGCATCGGTGTAGTTCAATGTCTGCGCGCTGACCACGGTCACGTCCACTGCAACGACGTTGATGGTGCGTGTGGCACGGTCGCCGGCGGTGTCATAGGCGATGAGCTGCAGACGGCGGCTCGTCGCCGCAGTGAAGAAACTGCTCAAATCGAATGTGAACGAGTAGTCATCCATGCTGTCGCTCGATGCTTTGTTGAGGTTCGGAGCGGTGAACAATGTCTGCGCCGTGTCGCGGTCGATGATGTCGACGCGCTCAATGGTATCGGTTGTCACCGCATTGCCCTCGGTCACTGCGCTGCGGATGGCGGCTCTCAGCACGAATGAGCCGCCTGCGGCTGCGTAGAACGGAGAGTGCTCGAAGTTGATAGAGAACACCTTGCTTGACGATGAGCCGCCTCCACCTTTGGGGATGAGGAATGGGTCGCCAAGCGGGTCACCATCGGCGTTGATGAGGACGAATGCGTTGTAATCCGTTTCCTCGGTCTCGACCTGCATGGCACCGACCGGCAGATGGGAGTATGCGCCTCCTGTGGAGAAAGCATCCTCGCCTCCGCTCTCGGGACTGTCACTTGTCTCTATCTCGACACTGCCGCCATCACCGAAGTTTTTCCACAGAGAAGGCTCGCCAAAGTCTATCACTGAGCCTACAAATTGTTTGGCTTCCCAAGTGTTCTCGCCTGTCGGGTAGGTGATGATGAGTCCGCTCTTTGCGTAACTGATGCCTGTCGCGGCACTTTTCGTTTGCAGTGCGGCGATGGCATATTGCAGGTTATAGTAGGCTGCGCTCGTGCACGGCCCGCACAGGTCAAGAATGTTGATGATTGCCTCGTTGCCTGCGGTGATGCCCGCCATGTCAACCCAGTTCTCTTCGTTCTCGAAATTGGAGGTTGACACATCCGCGCCCACATACTGGTAAGTCTTCCATGTGTTGGAGCCCACGGCAAAGGTTATCTGCATACCGACACCCTGCACGCCTTTGGTCTCCACTGCGGCGATGGCGGTCTCCAGCGTGAAGTAACCCGTGCCGGCAGGCAGCAGGTCGCTCGCCTCGTTGGTCACATTGTAACAGTTGCCCACGGCAGCCGAGCCGCCGAAGTTGCGCCAGTCGTCGGTGTTGTTCCATGTCGTGCCTTTCCACTGGTAGTTCTTCAAGCCGTCGGCGGTGGAGAGAGTGATGACCACGCCTTTCCTGCGTATGAAAGCAAATGCGTCGCCAGCGGTGAGTGCCACGAACTGCCCGAGTGATATGTTGGTGGCCTGAGTGCCGGTAATCACATTTCCGTTATAGTACAATGTTGCCTCTTGGCGCTCTTCAACTGTCTCAACTCTATCTTGAAGCACCTCTATTTCCTCGGTGAAGTCCCTGCCCATAGGCTGCAAGGCAGGAACGCTCGACTTCCAGTAGTATGTCGTGTCGGTGCTGGTGCAGATGAATGACTTACCGCTGTGAGGTACATAGCTGCTATTGGAGTATAACTCACGGTCGGCCCAATCGAGATAGAAGTTATAGAGCGTCGCGAACTCAGCCATAGCGATAGCCTCTTTGACTTGTGCATCGGTCAGGCGGGCATTGGTTACCACATCAACCGCAACAGGGGCACGAAGCACACCGTCGTTCTGTACCACAGCCGAGTAAAGCACATCTGTACGCACGCCCAAAACGAATTGTTTCAGTGCTGTGACATAAAACACCTGCGCATCGCTGTCGGTCGATTTCTTCTCGCTCGTCCCTTGCGCGATTGTCGCACTGTCCAGAACACCCGAGAACTCCAGCGTGTCGTTGAGCTCGTCAAGGTCTGGCAACTGCGACTTCGGTATTTGTCCGTTCTCGTCAAGGGTTGCTATACCACCTTTCGCGCCGATAGCGTCGTCAAGATCGTCAAGTCGCGTCTTGTGGTCTTCCAGTTTCGTCTTATCGTCAGCACTCATCAAACCTGCTTTCTCCGTTGTGGCTGCCGGTATGGTTCCCACAACAGCGGTGAAGCCATGCTGCTTGATGCCGACGGTCACTGTGCTTTCACCTGCCGTAATGGTCAGTGTATCAATTACCGCATTGGCAGCAGCAATCGATGCAGCAGAAGCGGCATTTGCTGCGTTTTGCGCATTGTTGTATGCACTATCCAACTTCACCTTGTCAATAGCGGTCATGATGCCACTTTGCGAGTCGGTGGCCACCGGCACGCTCACCGTCTTCGCGTCGAAGCCCTGCTGCTTGATGCTCAGGGTGGCTGTTGACGATGTGACAGCAAACGACACACTCTGCACCACCATCTTCGCAATGTCTGTCTGAATACTCTCGGAGTCCACATTGGCGGCGGCCGAAATAAGGTCTCGAAGTACAGAATATGCCACCTTCTTGCCTCCAGCGACCTCAAAATAGTCATTGTCGGAAAGCGACGGAACGGCTGTCAACTGACCTATGCTCCGGCTGTTCGTCCTGATGGACGAGAGTACGGCATTAACGATGGTTTGTAATTCCTGCTCGGTCATATCTTAATCTATTTTACGGTTAATATTCTCATTTTGGCTGATAACCATATCAGCACCTCGGTAAATCTTGGTTGTCTCCTCATCGTCAATGCGACGGATGATGGCTTGGTTCAACGCCTCGATCTTCGCGTCAACTACCTGTGCCTTGCGTAACAACTGGGTGAACACAAAAGAGTCCAGCCCATCCAAGAGCACCTGTATTTGCGGAACCTCTGTATCACTTCGGGTGTATCGGTCGCCGTTGAAGTACACATACGAGCAGGTGAGCAAGCGGTTAAGCATCTCGGCATACCACACCGGCACACCGAGGGCACCGCCCATCGTGAATGTCTTCATCGTGTAATCGTTGGCAAACAACTCCACTACGTCCTCTCGTTGAGTAGTGAACTGCTCGTTGCTCACGCCGAACTGCCAGCCTCCAGCCTTGAAGCCACCTGGCACACGGAAGTCGAAGAAGTACACCATGTGGTCAATGACCGATACAACATCCTCACGCTGCTTGTTGTCCTTGAAGCGGTACTGAATGAGTGTGGTGTTGGCAAGTGCCAACGTATCATCGGTGACGCGGAACTCATCGCTTGTCATGTTGCCTATTGTGACGGTGTAGTGCCCCACAGACATTCCCGTGAGAACGGCGAAGAATATCACTTTTTCGGTATTTATTTGCCATTCCAAGAACTCGATAGTTCCGAGCGATACGCCGTTATGGGCATCATTGAGGGTGGCGGTAGGCGCGGTGTCACCCATCTCAGCCAACACCTGTATCAATATGTGGTCGGTCGGGGCCCACAACTGTATGTAGCGTGAGGGCAAACCGTCGCTCTCATTCGCCTCATAAAAATGCAGTGGTGTAAATGGACTTATCTTCATAGCTCGGTGATACTTCTTACGATTAGTTTGTACTCTACTCCGTTGAGGCGGCCGAAGCGTGCCTCTGCCTCCTTGATATAGCCTGTGTAGCGGTAGCCGTCATGGTCTATCTGCACGAGGGCGTTGAGGTCTGTTGGCAGATCCATGTCCTCGGTCATGAACTCCAACTCACCTGCCGAGAATAATGCGATGCCGGCAGGGATTTCGATGTCGGTCAGTGCGTTATCTCCATCGCTGGATGTCATGGAAAGCGTCACAGCTTTACCGTTGCCGAGAACAGCGATGAATGCCTGGTTACTGTTGGCGCACACCGAGGGAGCAAAAGATGCCATATAATCAGGATTGTAGTTGTTCACTCCTCCGCTGGCTTCCGCATAACGAACAAAGAATACATCTTCGTCGGCCTTATCGTCTTTTGTGTCGCTCTCACCTTTACGAATGGTGAACTCCACACCATATCGGTCGGCGCGGTACTTACTGATGAGTGAGAGCTTCTTGTCGGTCAGCTCATAGCCAGTAGTGTAATAGTTGGTGAAGTTGGTTTCCAGGCGACCGTCAATCTCTCCGTAGTCTTTCTTGGAATAGCCTGCTTCAATCTGGGAGTAAATCAAGTCATCTACTACCTCGTACTTGACATCACGGATATTCTCCACTGTCTTGACCACCTCAGGGACAAACACGGCGGAACGGTGGACGAACTGTAGCTCATTGCCTACCATACGGTAAGTGTAACCGAATACAGCCTCCATCCAGTCGGCGAAGTTTCCGAATGTGGTATATATTTTTGCGTTTGCGATGCGTCGTAACTCCTCGCCTGGTACGATGAGAGTATTCGCGAGAAGTCCACCCGCATCCTCCGCAATGCTGACGGTGATACCCTCACCAGCAATGCTGTCAACCAACTTTTGTGCGAGTTCCTGTGGCCTTATCCCACGGCATGAGACGGTCTCTTTGATGGGATCGTCCCAGTTTACGTTCATAGACGCATAATTGAAAAACATCTTGCCTTCCAGTTCCAGACCGATGTATGTGTTGTCGTGACCTGTCGGGACGTTTACTGACAATGAACCGAAATATCCCCCAGTCCCGAAACTGATGCTGCGGTCTTGGTAATAATTTTCGGCTTTGCCTCGGTTAATCCATCTCCCATTTTGGAACTCGTATATCTCGTTCTGCTGCCAGTATTCACTGTAACATGGATTATCCCTGCTTCCCACGACACCGAACACGCCATTGAACTCTGACCCCATGTTTTGCCCCCAACGTGAAGCCGCTACTGCTTTCAATGCGCTCAAGTCGGCAAAAACATTCTCCTTTATCGAATTGACGAGAATGTTCATGTTGGAGCCGTGTATCATCTTGTGCTGGATGTCGTCGCTGATGAGTGTGCCTACGAAGGTGCGAGTGTTCCCACCGCCTTGTGCCTCCTCTATAGTCTTCACACGCAGATAAGACACGTCCACATCGGGGTGGTCGATGAGGGTTATGGAACTGTCTTTTGTGTAAGGGCAAAAGTAGCAGCGGACATAGCCTCTCATTTGCAGCCTTACTATTAAGCCGCTTTTGACCACTTTGGCAAAGAACTCCTGAGCAGGCAAATCATCGGGCACAGCATCCGAGTCTCTAACCTCATTAGACAGCTCGACATACTCTTTTGAAATGATTGTTGAACCGCTCTCATTAAGTAGTGTGGTGACATCACCTCTGGGGTTGTCGGTGTGCATGAACGAATAGACTCCATTATTGCGCATCAAGATGCGGTTCATGTTGACCCGAGTAACAGAGAAATCACCGACCGGGTACTCGTACTTCTGCGACTTTTTGCTCTTGAGCTTCGAGGCGAGTGCATTGTCGAGCGCATTGATACTCATGGCATCATTCTCTATCTCTATCGTGGAGAAATCAAGCTCGGCCTCGTACTGCTTCTCCCACTCATGAGTGTTGGTTATTGTATAGACTGACACACTCGCCGAGGCCTTGAAGCCGTCGGTGAGATACAAGTCCCACAAGAGGTCTTTGATGTCGCCCACAAAGACGAACTCGGTGGAGAATGACCGCATCACACCCGAATAGTCGGTGCGCTTGAGCGAGAACGCTATCTCATCCCAATTCTTCAAGCACTCGTCGGGTATCATGTACTCGGTCTCGCCTATTGTCAGTATGTACTTCGTCAGCATACCGACAAAGTTAGCCGCCATTACGGTCGGTTTCTCAAAAGGTCAAATTCTTGGTGACCATGACAACCACCGAAATAGCGGTAACTCGTTGATAGTTAGTGATTATTCTTGGTCACTAACTTAATCACTCGTAATCGGCTCACTTGACCATGTTGCTTGGACACATCAGCGCATTGCCGGCGATGTAGTCATGTGGGAAGATTGCGCCCCGTGCCTTGGCGAGGACGGTGGCTGTGGGGTTCGGTTCAAGCACGCCCTTGCCTTCCTCGTTCACGACCATTATCACATTCGGGGAGAGCTCGACAATATCAATCAACCCCTCCACAAATCCCTGCAACTCTTCCAATGAGAAGTCACCGCCGTTGGCAGGACGCACACCCGTCATCCTGCCGTCGGTCTTGATGAGAATGGCATCATGTCTCATACAGCAATGGCGATGAAATTCTCAACTCGGAAGCTGCGGAATGCTTGCTTCTTGGTGTCCCAGTAGCACAGGGTCGAGAAGTTCGGAGCCTTTGCGCTTCTCTTGCGGAAGGTCACCCCGGCAGGGAGATTGCACAAAGTGCCGTAGGCAACTCTCGCAGACCCATCGACTTTCTCGTAGAAGAATTTCACGACTCCCTGACGCATGGCCTTGACGAGGCGGTAGAGCGTCCACGCTTTTTTCAGTGCTGCACTCCAAGTGTAGTTCTGGGTCTCGAAGATGTGATGAGCATAGTTCATGACTCTCACGCGGAAATTTGATGTCGTTTTCATAAAGAGATGAATTAAATGTTTGACTTTTAATGAATTATTTGTTATTATTTATATTGCAAAGATAATACCAAATAACCTATAGGCGGTTCTCTTTTTCGCCGTTTTTTTCGTCATCCAACTCTTTTTAACGTGGTAATTCTTAATGTCTTATCTACTTAACATTGACCAACTTTGCCAACATCTTACGTGCATCATGTATGCGCCTTTTGACCGTCCCGAGCGGTAGACCTCTGGCGGTTGCTATCTCAACCAGGGAATACCCTTTGGCGAAGTCCATGAGTGTGTCCACCGCCACGCTCTTGCGTTGCAGCTCACCGACGATGGCGAGAACTTCATTCACTCTCGCCCTTTGGTCTGCTTCCTCACCGCCCGGCTCGTCCCACAACCCCAGTCGCTGGGTATGGGTAGAAGACAGTTTCTGCTCGGTGTTCTGCCACAGGTTGCGCATGATTGCCCGGCACCATGTGAGCAACGGACGGCGGCAGTCGTACCTGTCACGAGCCTCTAACGCTCTTGTTACGGCTTCGGCGGCGAGGTCGTAGGCTCGCTCATCGTGGTAGTAGTACCGCTCGGCAATCTTGATCAGCGAGAAGTACACGTCCACAATGCCCTCGTCAAAGGTCACGGCTCAGATGCAGCATCTCTCGGGCTGACCGCTGCATGGAGGTGATGAGGTTGTCCAACTTGTCGCATCGAAGGCGACGGACTTCACTCTCGACTGCGCACAATTCACGGCGCATTGCCCTGACCTCTCGGCGCAAGGCTCTGATTTCCTTTCTCAATCGTCTCATATCCGCAAAATTCAATGATTTCGTTTTCTATCATTACCATTTTGGCGGCAATAAGTTCGATTGAGGTGTAAAAATAGCGATTTTGGACGTTGTTAGGCCTTATTATTTGCCCTTTTAATGTGTTGAAATGGTGGTATTTAAGTAGAAAAAATGGCTCTTGAATGGCCGTTTTTGGGCTCATTTTTGTGCCATTTTGAGTGTATTTAGACGAAAAAAGCCCCGAAACCGAGGTTCCGAGGCGGGTCTTGTCGAAAAATTGTCGCTAAAATCGTCAAGACTGTATTTTTATGTTAAAATATTGGACAAGTGGGGTCAACGACTGATGAGGAACGGGGCAATTGTTTATAGTCACCATTTTCGTCAAATCCAGCAAAACGGCAACCATGACCCTTTCTCTCATATATGCGGTTAAAGGTAAACATAAAAGAACCCTTGTACATTGTAATATTTTCTCCACCTTCAATTTGAACAACAACTTTGATTTCGTGCTTATCTGTAAAGCGAAAAGTGTAAATCTCCCCAACTTTTAGTTGAGGGAATAAAGAGTTATTTCTACACTTACACTTCATTGTCGTAAAAATTGAATATAACTTTCTATAATATTAGATGCAAAAAGTGTACCAAAGTTTAACGCAGAAGCTAATTGGGCAACATTTTGACAAAAAATATTCCAAATATGCGCAAAAAGGGGCGCAAAATATTCCGCACCCCTCAAAACGCAGTATATAAAAATAAAATGGCAGGTCACATAAACATCGACATCATGGGAGGCATCTTAGCCATTTGTTTGTTCCGCTCCACCGCCTGACGCACAAGGTTGGCATACACTGCCGCATTAGTGGTTGCAGGGTCAATGGACATCTTCAAAGTAGACATCACGAAAGCAATCTCGCCAAACCAGGCCTTGCGTTTCTCGACTGGTGACTGTTGCTTCATCGTTCCCCTTTCCTCGGCAAGTTCAGCCAGTCGTTTAATCTCGTAACGAGCCTCGTCAAGCATCGCCTTGCAACGGCTGTTCACAGCATCATCACTTGTAAGCAAATTCTCATTCACGTCAAGTTCGAGCAGCACATCTTTCGCCATGTCGAAGCGTTCCTGACTGATGAGGGCGAGGCAGATTTTCAGGCATTTTTCCTTCATCTGCAACTTCTGCAGTTCTTCTTCCTCTATCATGTCCATCTTCGCCTGTGTCGGCGTGGCGAGTTCCTTGTACTCGGTCAGGATCTGTTGGAGGCAGGCAAGTTTCTCTTCCTCGGTCGAGGTCTCGTCCTTGTCAAGCAACACGGACGGATTGCCGCACGACAACTCTATGAGGTCGTGCAGGGTAAGTTGGTCAAGTCGTGTCTTCATACCCTACTTGCGATATAAGCGTTAAACTTCTGGCGTTTCATCTCTCGCCGTATGGTCTCTTGGGTTTCTCGCAGTGCTTTGGTCACTGCTTTGGTATTGGCAGCCATGCGGTTCTCCAATGCCGAATAGTCGTTGATGACTATAGGCTGGCCAGTGGCACGGTCACGAGGCACAGCAGTCGGCAACGACGCACCGAGGGCGAGCGCATCTTCCATTGTGAACTTGGGGAACACCTCCGCACCTTTCGGCAGGTCAAGCAGTGTCGGCTTGTCGGGTGTCACCCATGCCTTGCCGTTGAACATCACCAACTCTTGGCTGCCACCCTCACCGACGAGAGCGAGACCGCCAGGGTGAGGCTTGCCTTTCGTACCCTCTTTGTAGGCTTTGATGGGCTTGGCCAACGCTGTGGCTACTTGGATGGCACCCATTGCACCCACGAAGACCGACAGTGGAATATTAGGTGGCCACATGGCGAGGGCTTGCATGATACCGAGCGCGGTGGCGATGCCGATCTGAGCGATACTGTTAGCTTTCTCCATGACGGCTTTCTTGTACTCCATTTGGGCTTTGCGTTTCTCCAGTTGTTCCTGCTTTGCTGCGGTGGCAGCAGCAGCATCACGCTTGCGGATTTCAGCCTCCTCATTGGTGATAGCACCACGCTCGGCGAGGTACTCGATGTGTTCCACCTCTTGGTCGTAACGCTGCTGCTCGGCTTCGAGGAGTTCATCTATCTTAGCGATTTGGTTGTCATAGAGAGCGGTCACAAAGCCACTGATTTTGTCAATAGCCTCACCTGCTTTCTGCACCCAGTCTTGAATGTTCTGCATCTTCTTTTGATGGGCGTCCTTTTCTTTTTGTGCGGCTTCTTGGGTGGCATCGCTTTCGCGCTCGATCTGCGCTATTGCCGCATCGGTGGTTGCAGTTCTTATGCCGATTTCCGCATCAGCGAGCGACTTGAGGAGTTCTATGGCTTGGTCATGGGTCAAGCCGTATGCTTCAAGAATGGAAGCGGCAGCATCCAATTCGCCATTCTTGACCATCTCGGTCAGTTCTACAATCATGTCCTCATCAACGGCACCGATAGCAGCCAGTTGCTTAATGACCAAGTCATACTGAGCCTTAGCCGTCTTGATGGCGTACTGCTCCGACAGCCGGGCGGTTTCCTCTTGATATTGCTTCTTTATCTCGGCAATTTTCTCCTCGTTGCCCTCGGTTTCGGCAAGTTCCTGCGCATATTTCTCTTTTAGGGCATTTAGGTCATTGGTGTACTGGGCATCTCGCATCACCTGCTCTGCTTCTCCTTGAGACAAGACTTGCTCTATCTCTTTTTGGGCAAGTTCCTGCTTGTGCTTGAGAACTTCATCTGCCAATTCTTTTTTGCGCTTGGTGGCATCAGCATCAATACCTTTGTCTATATCTTTGTAAGCATCTAAAAGTGCGGCTTTTTCTTCTTCGTACTCTTTGTCAGACATTTTTTTAGCATTGTGTGAGGCTTCAAGGTCTGCGTCTAATTGTTTATAACGCTTTTCGTTGGCAGCTTTTTCGATTTCTGCTTGTTTTTCAATCGCTTCCTCACGTTTCTCTATCCATTTATCGGAGTACTCCTCTAAAAGTTTGTCCTCACTGTTTATCGCATCGAGAAGGAACTTATTATCCGCTTCTTGTATTTCGCTAAATTCTTTAGGCTTGTCTTCATTGCCGCCACGACCACCACTGCCGCCACGACCACCACTGCCGCCACGACCACCACTGCCGCCAGAATTAAAAGCAGTGCCGATTTCTTCTTGCAGGTCAGAAGCTGTCTTTTCAGCATCTGCCTGTATATTATTTGCCATTTGAATGATTGCTTCATCCGCACCATCCAAACTTTTACGCAACTCATTAGCTTTCTGATTTCTATATTTATTGATTTTATCTTTACCAATACCAGTTAATTTATCTGGGTTACCAAATAAACTTAGTGTGTAGTCAAGTCCGGCAACGGAAGAATTTGGGTCGGATAATATTGCTTTTTCTTCATCTGTTAGATCGTCATAGTTATCAGGTGCAACGTAATATTTGCCACCGTTTTCAATCGTACCTTTGGCTTTACGCTCGATTTGTCGTTTAAATGCTTCTTCTGCAACAGCAGCTGCAGCCGCAGCCTTGGCGAGCGCATAGTACATTTTTATAACATTTGACGCTTGTTTCACCAATACATTATGGGCATCGTAAACGTTCTTAATGGCAAAGCCTGTATTGTCCAGTTCTTTTTTATAATCCTGGACAAACTGTTCCTGCTTTTTGATGTCGCCGCCACATTCTTTCCATTTCTTTTGCAGATAAGTATAATTGGCAAGTTGCTTGGAAACAGAACTGGCTACTGACTCTGCCATTCCCTCCTCAACTTTCTTTCTTGCCGCCATTTCATCGTTGACAACTCGCAAAGCCTCAATTCGTTCCTTTTCGGCTTCAGCAGCTTTCTCGCTCGCCTTACTTGCTTCTTCACTTCCTTTTGTGAAAGCAACGAGAGCTCCAACGACAGTTAGCACTGCCATAGCAAGCAACACATAGGGATTTGCTTTGGCTACCAAATTAAATGCGGCTTGTGCAACTGTTGCGGCTTTGGTAGCAACGATACCCTTGCCCTCAGCTGCTGTCTTCATATTGATTGCCGCAGCCTCTGCCTTACGCTGGATTATGGCAATGCCACGCATCAAGCTTGATTGCTTTTGAGTAAGAAGCGAAATTTTCTCAAGTGCCTGTGTTGCTTGCATAGCCCCTTGCACTTTAGCCATTACAACGGTTAGTTGTTCTTGGCTAAGCCCAAAAGCCTCGGCTGCACTCGTACAGAGACCAAATGTAGATGTTACAACTTGCCCAAAATCGGATATGGTATCGAATAGACGCGTATCACTCGCAGCATTAGCGATAGACTCCTGCACATCACCAATAACATCTTTAAGTTGACCTGCGTCTTCAATCAAATCATGTATTTTCTGTTTTAATTCTTGCCCTGTCGCACTGTTTTTCTCTTCTTCGCTCAGTTTACTGTATTCTAATTCAAGTGCTGCAATTTCATTGGTTAATTCTCGCAAGTCTTTCTTGATTGATTGAGGGGCAGAGTTAGCAGCAACAGCATCAACTTCATTTTTCAAGCGTGATAGTTCAAGAGTGATTTTGGCCATCTTATCTACGAGTTCAGTGCCTTTAGCACTTTCTTTCTCCTCATCAGACAATCTGTCATAGGCTGCTGCTAAAGCATCAAACTCAAAGGTCAACTTGGTGATTTGCTGACCTGCCGCAGTGTTCGCCACGGCATCGTTAACCTCGGCCATGGTGGTCTTAATCATGCCGGCTTTCTCGGTCAGCTGCTCAATGCTCGCACTTAGTTCCTGCCCCTCCGCACTCTGCCGTTGAGCCTCGTCCATCTCGTTGTACTGCAATTTTAGTGCAGTTAGCGTCTCGGTAAGTTCGCTGTATGTCTTTTTCAGTCCGCCCTGGGCGATGGCGTAGTTGCCGACATTGCGTTGGAACTCGCCCATGTCGGCGGCGAGGTCTTTCAGACGAGCGTCAAGGTTCTGTATCTCGGCTTCAAGTAGCCGACCCTCTTCACCGGCTTTCTCCGACTCGTTGAGACCTTTCTGCGCTTTTTTAAGCAGTTCCAACTGCTGTGAGAGGTGGACATACGACCCCTCGGCTGCGTTCATTTCTTTCGCCTGGACACGGACGACACTGGCTACTTCCTGCATGGCAGCCTTGAGTTTGTTCTGCTCTGCCATGAGTGCTGCGCTGCGCTGTAAGGCGGTCTCCGCTGAAATCTGATTGTTCTTGCGTTGCTTCTCGACCTCTTTGAGTTGAGCCTTATTACGAGCTAATTCTGCTGTGTACTGTGCCAACTGGCGTGTGTTCTGCTCGTAGGTGCCCACAATGTTCTCGGCGATGTCAAGGGCGCGCTGGTTCTGCGTGAACGCTTCTCGCTGAGTCTTGTTGAGTTTTTCCTGCTCGGCCAACTGCCGTGAGATAGTGTTGGTGGTGTTGGCTATCACCTGCTGTTGCTGCTGCAACTGCTGGGTGTACTGTTGTGCCGCCTGACCTGCACGCTGCATGGTGGTGTTGGCGAGCTCACGAAGCCTGTCAAGGTCGCCGTGTACCTCAACAGGTATCTTAATTCCTTTGGCGAGCTCCATGGCGCAATCCTTAAACTGCTGCAACGTGCCCTCCATAGCCCTGTCTAACTGCTCCAGTTGGTCGAGTGCCTCCTGTGCTACAAGGTCGGTAATCAATGTCTCGTTTGCCATATTATATCAATACTGAGTTAATATTTCTATGATTTCTCCTTTCACTTCCTCACCCTCTGTGACGAAGCAGTACTTGCCGTCAGGGGTGCGGTACAATACTTGCGGCTTGCCTAAAAGCACAGCCGTCTTCTTGGCGAGAGAAGACTGCTTGTCGCGGTCTCTCTGCCATTGCTCGGTAACACATCTGCAACTCATACGCTCAAATACCAGTGTCGTAGCCACGGCCACAGGAAATTCTCGTTGAAATGACCCACTGCAGACTCACTCAATCCGAAGATCTGCGAGCCGTACTTACGCTCGACTGCCGGTCCTTCGTCCCAACCGAATGTGAATATCTCCACTCCCTGCGCCGTCGCTTTTGCGTCAATGGAACTATGGAACGTGCCGACGATGAAAAGGTTCGGCTGGTCACTGGAGCGTGCCGGCAGTCCCAACCGCTGGCTCGCCTCGGGTGGCGTGATGCGCATCTTCCAGGCGATATACAGGTCTGGCCGCATGAAGCACGACACCCAGTGGTCGGCATCCTCGTCAAAGAAGCCCGCCCTTTTCTCTCGGAAGTATGGGTCTTGGCTGTATGACGGTGATAACGGTGCGCCACGACCATCAATGCCTGAATACAGTTGCTCACGGACAGACACGACCATTTCGTGCTTGTTGCTGTCCATGCAATGCACAATCTCAGGCTTTATATTATCTTTCGTGCGCCGTATCTTTTCGCGCATTTCCTGTATAGTCATCGCCTTTTGTAAAAATGGGGACACGTCAAAATGGCGTGTCCCCGTGTGAGTTACTTTTTCTTTTTGCCGTTGATCCGCGAGTAGACGTCCGCCAGCATCTTCTTGCGGGTATCTTCGTCGCGGTCGAGCCAGAAGTTTCCGATGTGAGCCTCAACAAACTCCTTTTCGGTCATCTTCTTGGCTTCCTCCACGACAAAAGTCACGCCATTGTACTTCAACTTCATGTTGCCGAGTAAGGCTCGATGCCGTAGATGCCGGCTGTGGCGAGCACTGAGGCTTTCTTCAGCACAGGAGCGTCAGCACCAGTGGCGAGCGTTAAGGTGATGTAATTGTTGGTGCTGTCGTAGGTGGCGGCGGATGCACCGGTAATCACATCAGAAACATTCTCGGCGATGAGAGCACCGTACTTGGCGGTGGCATCACCCTTGCCGTAGAACTCGACGACCTTGTAGTTGTTGCCAGTGCTTCCTACCTTCTCCAGCGTCACAGGCATGAGACCATAGACGGCAGACAGGGCGTTGAAACCGAGGGGCACAACATCGAGGTTCATGATGTACTCTTCCACATCCTGATACACGACATTGACCACGAGCGAAGCCTTGTCACTTGCTCCGGGATGGTCGTTACCGCTCGGATAGATGGTCACAGGCACGCCGGCGAGGGTGTCGGTGCCGTCATTCAAGCCGTACAGGTTGTTCTTGAGGTCGATGAGGTACATGTCGAAGACTTCCTCGACATTCCTGAGGATCTGCGCACGCAGGTAATGACGATACCTGTCGAGCGTGAGAGCGTCGTTCCGTGCGCTCATGCCGTTGTAGGCATTGGGGCCGTAACCAACTTGGCTGGTCTGCGCCTCGCCGCCGTTGGGCTCCCAGTTGATGATTGTCGGGAAGCCGTAGGCGCGGTTGGGCACATCGGCGTGACAAGCGGTGCGGATCGCCTCAAGAGAGTCATAAGACAGTTTCACACCATGTTTTGTCAGCACAAGAGCCTTGATTTTGTCGTAGTCGATTTCGCAAACCGACTTGCCGGTGGCGAAGTTTCCACCTGGACACGTTCTAATTCTTGTCATAGTTTATCTACAAGTTTGTTTATTGACTTTGATTTCCAACGAGCGGATGTCGATCGCGTCAATCGGCTCGCTCACTTCTTGACCGCTTGGCGTCACAGCACCATACCGGCCATAATCGAAGTTTTTACTCATCGTATGGGGGACATACTCAATCTCGCCATAACCCCAGTCGAAACGCGGGTCAGCCAACAATACCTCTATCAACCTTTCGTAGATAGGCAACAATATGCGCTTGAACGATGTCTCCATACGCTTCTCATTACTCCAGTCCTTCTTCGACGAACAGGCGATGATGAGGTTAATCTTCGTCTTGTACTGGTAATCGGCGCTGTCCACGGTCACTACATTCGGTGTCTGCAAGGCTATCAAGGGAAACTTGACCGGCATGGCGTTCGCACCCTTTGAACGCACGTCAAGCATCTCCTTGACGTACTGAGCCGAGCCGAAAATGTAGTTCACGTCAACACCATCGACTTCCTCGGTGGTGCCGTCAGTCTTGGTCTTGGTGATGGTCACGGACTGACCCACCGCCTCGACAATACTTGCGAAAATGTCCTCTATCTGGTCCATCATAGGTTGTACTGGTTAATGGGAGTTATCATCTCGACATGATAGAACACGTCATAGTCGCTCGCCTCAGCCCACTCGATGAACTGCTTGTTGAGCTGCACCATGTCGTTCCACACCTTCACCATGCGCTGGCGGGGCGGCTGGTTCTCGTTGGCCGACTTCAACTTCATCAGTCCCGTGATGGTCATGGTCTGATTGACGTCGCCGACCAGCTTGAAATAGACATAGTGGGCAAATGAGGGGCGCAGCTGCTCACACAGCGTCTCGACTCGCTCATCGGTGTAGTTCTCGTCCTCACCACGCGCAGCGAGGTAGGCGGTAACTTCTGCTGCCAAGTCCTTGCCGACCATCTTCAACAGGAACTCGTGCTGGTAATGCTCTATGTAGCCGGTAATGGCTTCCTGCACTTCAGCGGCGTTGTTGTCGAGGTCGTCAATGGGGTGTGCGTTCATTATCTGCAACGGCCCGACGTAGAAATATGAGCAATCTATGAGGTTCATGGGTCGATATTACTTTTTGGACTTCTTCTTTGGGGTCTTAGTATCCTTTGCAGGGAGCACTTCCTTACTCTCCTTCGAGGGAGCTACATCTTTGCTCTCCTCTTCGGGGGCAATTTCCTTATTGTCCTCTGAGGGAGCAACTTCCTTGGAGTCTTCGGGGATAACTTCCTTGTTGTCCTCAATTACCTCGTCCTTGTTGTCCTCTGAGGGAGCGTCCCTTGCTGGAACTTTGTCATCAACAGGGGGAATGTCCTTGCTCTCCTTGTTGTCAACTACTGCCGGTTCCGCTTCCTTCTCGTCACCGTCAACGAGGGGTGTAAAGGTGAGTTCACCCCTCGCTACACGGATACGATTTTCGCGAAGCAGTTTCGCCAAAGCAGGACCTTCAACGATATACTTCTCGTTCATGGTTTACGCAGCTTTAGTGACGGCAGTCTTGAGGGCTGCGAGGTCGCCGTAAGCGAATGCCCAAGGATTGTAAATCGGGAAGATAATCTCTTCCTGTGCGATGAGCACGACCTGGTTGGTCAGCTTGGTATCCACGTCCTCCGCCCACTCAAGGTTGAGGTTGGTGTAATCCACAAGCGCGGCAGCCACAGCAGAGAAGTCACCGATGAGGTACTTGCCGGCAGGGATGCCAGTGTACTCGATGATGACACGACCGGCGATAGTCTTCACACCGCCATTGTTCTGAATAAGCTCAAGATTGCGCCCCAGCGTGTCCTTCTCGCTCTCGATAGCATTGACGGTGATGGGGTTCAAAACAATTGCTGTTGGGCTGTACTGCGCATAGGTCATCACGGCAAATGCGGTCTTGATGACATCAAGGCTGTTGGGTTCAACGATGCTCTTGAAGCCTCCGTTGTTCACTACAAAAGTCATGGCAGCAACACCTGTCTCTGCCTCGCTGAGGCTGATGTCGGGGAACAACAGTTGACGGTCGTTCATCTTGATGACATCGTTCACGCTGTTAAGCCCCGTTGCCTTGACTGCGCCGGTGAACTTAATCTTCATGCCGTCGAGAATTTCGGGGTAAGCGTTGTTGAACTCAACAACGACACCGCCATCCTCGTTGTAGGCAGTAACGCTCTTCACGCTACCGGCAGCACCGCTGACGATAGATGCACTGATGATGTTCTCGATGCTGTCAACGCCCTTCTTGTTGACGATACCCTCAAGGTTCTCGCCGTTGCCGTCGCCAAACAGGATGTTCCAGTCCTCAGCCATATAGACAGCCTCGGGCAGCATGGCAACGATGTACGACTGAATGTAGGCGCGGCTCTTGAGCATACGCTTCGACACACGCAGATGGGTACCGAGACGCTTGGTGCCGACCTGGTTCTCCTTCACGCTTATGTGCGACTCGGGCAAGGTGCCGTTCTCAGTCACATAGCGAGCATTGCGGTCCATGCCGGTAATCTCGGCATAAGCCAGTTGGGGGTAGGCAGGATCGCCCTGCAGAGCGGTAAGCACATCACGCATATGCAGACGCTTGGGCGCGATGGGGTTCACGATACGGTTCTGCTGCTGGGTTATGAGAATGTTGCCCGAATAGTCATCGGTCATTGACACGATGTCTTTCAGCGTGAAGCCGGAGAAAACTCCCGACTTGCGGCTCTTGCCTTCCTCAAAGTCGCGGAACTTCTCACTGTCGAACATCTCGTTCAACTTCTCAGTGAAGCGGCTCACGGCATTGACGGCGGCGGGACCCTTCTCTTGCGCTTTCTTGATGGTCTCCATTGCTGACTTGAGCATGTCGCGCAGATCCTCGTTGTCCTTGATTACTTGAGCGAACTTCTCGGAGTCGTAGCCCTTCAGTCGCTCGTTGATACTCTCAAATTGGGACTTCATGTCCTCGGAAGTAATGGCACCCTCCATCGCCTTATTGACAACGTTCACCATCGCATCAAGGATATTCTCCATGAAGTTCCTCTGCTCGGCGTCCTTGATGTTCTCAAGGTTGTAGCCGAAGCCCGATTTGGTTACCTTCTTAAAGGCCATAAAATTAAAATTTAAGTGGTTAATGTTTCTCGATAGCAGCGTTGAGGCTTCCGAAGAAAGTGCCGACGGCGGCTTTCTCCTCCTGCTCCTCGTCCTCATCACGAGTGTCGTCTGACGGCTCGTCCTCGGTCTTCTCGGCAACAGGAGTTTCCTGCCCAAGCGTGATACTCGAACTATATACTCTCGAATAGCAGTGCGGGCAATAGGCATACTCGGCGAGGTCGGCCAGCGACTTCCGCACAAGGTCTGCATCAATCTTACCGTCACACTTGCTCAATACAGGCGAGAGGATGGCAAGCACTGCGGCGCGGATTTCGGGCTTCAGCTTGCTCATCTCCTCGCGGACGATGCCCTCGGCAAGCCAACGGAGGTAACTGTTGGCAGCATCCAGCACTTGCTGGTCGAAGGTGTGCCGTTCGGCTTCGTCCCAAACAAACTCCTGCCCACAATGGGGGCAAGTCACTACGACTGCGCCCTCAAGCGCCTTGTTTAGCATGTCAAGTCTCATCTCGTATTCTTTTAGACGAGCATCCGTATAGCGCATCTGCAATGCACGGCGGATGAACTCGATGTTTGCCCGAACTGTCGCCGGATCATCGCTCTTGATGCCTACAAGGTAAGTCTGCGGGTTGCTGCCCCATGAGGTCAGCGTCGAATACTCCCACATCTTCCATTCGAGAACCTTGCGCTTGTCTTCTGGGTCGCGCTTGATGGCCTGCACACCGATGGAGTGCTCCAGCGTGCGCCCCGCCGAGGCATACAGCTTGTAGTCTTCCAGTGTGTCGCGCCCAATCTGCTTGGCGAGGTTGAGCTGTCCCACCATGACCAGGTTGCCGTCACGCTCCTCGCCCTCGAGGGGCACACCCAGCAACTGGGTGGTGTCGTGGTTGAGGAACCACTTCATGCGGGCGATGTTCTCTTTCAGCGTCTTGTTGAACGAACCCGGCATTGAGATGTCATTCTGGGAGTCAACAATGCCGATGCCGTTGACGGCCACCGTGACGATGCCTTTCGCCTCGTCCAAATCATTCGCCTTCGTCTTGTACAGGAGGCGTTGATAAATCTCCTTCATCTTCTTGTTGGGGTTTGGGGTTGGTAAATATTTTAACTCTCTCTATTTCTTCGGGGGTCATGTCCGTGACGAGTTTGTCGTACAACGGATTTTCCACCCGCTCGTAGCCTTGCTGAGACCGCCAGTCATTGAGGGTAATCAGACCACTCTCGAACTCAATCTTACAGCGGTCGGTGATGCTGCGGTTCACATCCTGTTCCTCCTTCTTGCCGGTCTGCAAGCAGTCCACGTCGCTGAAATCAGCGTCAAGGTATAATCCGTCCTGATCCAAACCGAGAAAATGGGTAAACTCCTGGCAGAACCTCTGCACCAGCGGAATGATGACCGATGAGTACACCGCTTTCTCTGCATTGGCCTGGTTGGAATATGTGGACTGGTCCTTGCGTGGTATCAACACGGGCGGTATGCCGTAGGCGCCAGCTATCACCACCGCGTCTGCCAATGTCTCGTCAAACGGTTGGAGGTCGCTAATCGACAGGTTCGTGCGGACGAAAGACAACTTGACATCGCTGATGCCGTAGGGGTACTTGCCCTTGCCGAAGCCGTACATCTTGTCGGCTTCCTCCAGCACCTGCTTCTTCTCGGTGGGTGTCATTGCACGAGTGCCCATCTCATCGGTGGTCTCACTGACGAGCCAGCCGAGACCGCCTCGCTTGACGTAGATTACGTTTCGCGCCTCATACACTGCGATGAGGTTGCTGATGGCTTTCAGCACAGAGCACAGACGGCTCTTGGCTTTCAATGGGTCGCCCTCATAGAAGCCGAGCGCATCGTCCACGTCATGGAACACGCACAAGGGATTGATTGCCCGATGAACGAATGTGCCGTAGTCGTGATAGTAGGCTTTTACCACGTCCTCGATGTCACTCACCCCGTAGATGTCGCCCATGGGCTGCTTGTACTCAATGGTGACATAGGGGGCTTCCAGTGTGACGTAGCGGTCGCACCATTTGTACAGCGACTTCGCCCCAGCAAACGCTTCGCTCATGGCAGCCTTGATGTAGGAATTGCCGGTGACGAGCTTGTAAGCGAAGTGCTTCCACAATGAGCGATACCACGACTCAAAGGCATTGGGTCTCACAAGCAATCTGTTTGCGAAGTCATTGTCCCAGACAACAGAGTCGTCTTTGAACTTCTTTAGCAGATACCTTGCACCTGCCGCACGGCTGGCGATGTAGTTCACCGGCCATGCCACCTCGGGAACGGTGTTGAACAGCGTCACCCAGTTGGCATTCGCGATGTAAGGCATGGCAATCTCACGCATCAGCTGCAACCGACGTGACGTGATGTCGCTGCTGGTGTTCTCGGATTGCTCACCCTCTACTGGGGTCGCGCTCTTGGTGATGAAACCTAATGTCTTTAGTATGCCCATGCGCCTTTTTCATGTTGAACAAGGCAAAGGTATAGACGAAAAAGGTCGGTTTCGCAGAACGTGAAATTCTTGAAAACCGACCAACTAACAGAAAGGGGGTGTAAAATAATGGTTTGTTTGCTTAAAGGGTTGATATATAGTGATGTAAAGAAATTTCGCTCTCGTAGAGAAAAAATTACACTCGTGACTTGAGGTAGTAGTTACTCTTGCCGACGATTGACAAAGCACCAGTGGTGGCAGGGAGAATGCACTTGTATTCGCTCTTGCTGATGTACTTTGAGTGAATGGAACGTGTGCACACTGCGACACCGAGGCGAGTGTCATAGTAGAGGAACGTCCGTTTCTCCCATGCTCCCCAAGTCATTGAGTGCTTCACCACCACCTCGTCGCCGTGGTGAATGTAGATGCCGTTGCGCTTGATGGCGTATTGCTTGAATTGCTCCCAAAAGTGCTTCTCGTCGAATTGCTCGGTAAGTTCTGCCTCGACATCGGTCTCATCATCGTAGAACCAAATGTCCTCAATCTCGATTTCCTCAAGATCGCCAGCCTCAAGGTCGTAGATGTACTCGGTGCCGAAGGCATGGTCGAAGCTGTTGTCCACAACATGCACCTCGAAAGTGGCAGTCAGGTTGACGGTGATGTTTCCCATCTCAATCTCCATTGAGCAGCTGGTGTCGTCCTCGTTTTCGGGGTTGAACTCGTGGTTCATTATCTCTTCGTAGAGTGACTCGTAGAAATCATGGGGGAGTCTGATGTTCGTTTCCATTGTGATGATGAATTAAATGTTTGACTTATAGTGTTTTAATTTATATATGCAAAATTAATACTAAATAACCTATAGTCGGTTCTCTTTTTTGCCGTT
The DNA here is from genome assembly GCA_937901905.1 of uncultured Porphyromonadaceae bacterium. GTDB lineage: Bacteria > Bacteroidota > Bacteroidia > Bacteroidales > Muribaculaceae > Sodaliphilus. The sequence continues at coordinate 26,780 of CALDIF010000054.1, forward strand.
TTTTATCGCCTTAACCTTTGCTAACTCATTGAAAATCATCCGTGCTTACATTCCGTTCCTAACGATGATGCGGGCAAGCCCCGAGAGCACCGCACTTGGCCCGACAGTATCCACAGCAGAGGTGTCGGAATAGTCCAGTATGTCATTGATGAACTGCCCATACTCTGGCTCGTTCATGCGCTCTGGGTCAATTTGGACGTGGGCACGCACCCAATCGCTCATCGCCGTGATGCGTGTGCGGATGTCGGAGGTCATCTTTAACACACTCACATTGCCGAGTTCGTTGCGCAGGTTGCGCACCATCGGGAAGTATGCAGGCTGGCACTCCACCATGTACTGCTCGGCTGGCAAGGCTCGCACAGCCGCCTCTATCTCCTCATTGCCCTTGACTTCACGGCGGCATACGTTAATGAGGTGCCAGCGGTCACCGATGCGAGCCACACGACCCAACACGAATAGACCGCCGATGGACGGAATGACATAGACCAACGTTCGCTCGTAGTCGTATTCCGTGGCAGGATTATAAAACTTGAATTCACTCTCGGAGTAAAGCGACCGCTTACGTCCCATACTGAACTCGGTGTACTGGGCACGCAGTAGGTCGGTACAGGCGTAGCGCAGCGTGTCGGTGATGTGTCCGTGCGCCTCATACTTCTGCTTTGTCACTGGGTTGGTGACTTTCATCTTTGCGATGGCTCCGTTCTCGTCCTTCTGCACTGCCTGGTAGTCGTCTATCGAAGTTGTGCAGTCATTGTCTATGCGGATACTCACGTTCGGCACACGGCCATCCCACACGGCATTGATGAACTCACCAGTGGTCGCCACACTGGGGTTCTTTTTGCCGATGCAGTCCTCCACCTCGAAGCCCTCTTTCTCCAGTTCGTCGATTACGAGGTCAAAGAACGAGCGGTTCTCGCTGTCGATAGTGTTGGCGGCTTTGCCTGACGCGTCGCCGTGGAGGTAAACATTTTCGGTGTAGTTGTATGAACGCAGCTTCTTGGCAATGACTTTCGCCGCTTTGCGTGCCGAGTTGTTAGGGCTCTCAATCGGCAGCTCGTCAAACTGCGTAACTTGCTGAACATCGTCGGGCTTATACTCTTTTTGGAAGAACGTAGCCGTGACGTACGGCAGCACGTTGGAGTCCATGCTGACGTGTATGGGCAATTCTGGGTTAAATGGGAACTTACCGCACACCACACCACGGTTGAACGATGGGAAGAACTCCGCGCCTGTGCGGATGTGGCCCCACTCGCCAAGGGCATAGACCTGATAATAGTCGGGGTCGTAGATGCGGTCACGCTCGAAGTTGGCTATTGCCTGATAGTCATAATAACCGTATGTCCCATCAGGCGAGCCTACGACCCAAAAGTTATGGAGATAGGTAGATTGAATGACAACCGTGTCGGGGGCGTGCTCCTCAAACTCTCCCGTTTTTGGATTAAGTACCTGTTTTGGTGCATTCATGCGCACTGCTTTCACTTCGCATAACTCGGGAGGCAGTGTCTCGCCTCCAAGAGTCAGTTCCATGGGAATGTCGTGCCATTGCTCGCAGTCAAACAATTTCTTTTTAATCCAATGCTCCTCGCTGATGGGGTTGAATGCGGCTATGATTTGCTGTCCAGCCATACCACGGAGGCGAAGTCGGATCTGCTTCAAGTCACTCTCCTCAAATTCGCTTAACTCGTCAAGGAAGACACGCTTATATTGCGAGATGCCCTTGATTTTCTCGCTATCGTCAAGACCGGTGAAGTCTATTTTGGCACCATTGTCGAAGACTATGGAGTTCTGCTTGAAACGACAATGGTCAGACAAGCCCTCAATGCCGTTGATGGCAGTCTTGAAGTCGGTGTAGATTGTCTTCTCGATTGACGCGCCCACTTTGCGCATGATGAGTTGGTTACTCCTTTCGTAGAACGTGAGTATTGACAGGAACTGCGCAACCGAGTATGACTTTGCAGACGATGATCCACCATACAGCACAATGAGTCGCACACTTTCGTCAAGTGTGTAACGCCACACCCAAAAGGCATTCGGTGAAAACAGTTCACGGTCTAATTGCATCAGTCCTTCTTCTTGGGCGCAAGCAGCAATTCGCCTTTGTTGGTCGGCAGCTCATGCCGTATGGTCTCCACATACTCGCCGATGAGTTCAAGCATCAGTTTGATTGCGTTGGGGTCGCCCTTGCCCATACAACGGTTGATGAAGCCAAGGGCAATCATCAGGCGCGGTGTCACATTCTCGGCAATCTCCGCAGGGTAGCCGAGGTTGATGATTCGCTGCCGCACCTTGTCGGGTTCCAGTTGCACGTCGAGCAGAGCAGAAATGGTCTCTTTCATCGTGCGTTTCTCGGCTTCTTTTTGGTGGTAAGAAGCTGCGCCTTTCTGTCCTGCTTTCCTTGCTAATTCCTTGTCAACCCGAGCAAATCTGCCCTGGCTATCGCGGAACTGCTTGCTCTGCTTGGGGTTCTTGTTAGCCATTGTCTTCCTCCTTTCTCACGGTACTTGTATGAACCATGTACCACGTCTCGTAATTGTCTGCATCGACCTGCACGATGTAGGAAATGCCGTCCTCGACTTCGAGGTGGCCGATGACCCTGCGTCCCGATGGTGTTATGCCGGAGTAAATTGCTTCCATATCGCTGTCGAATTAAAAAAAAGACCGCCGGCTCCACGATGTCACGCAGACACCTGCGGTCAAAGTCAAACATTCAAGTATCATCGTGAAGATGACATTGCCGAAAACACCTGTGAAATGCCCGTTTCGATGTTTCGGTACGGCAAAGGTACGGTGAAAATCGTTTCGTTTACCGATTGCTCGAAATTGTCGAGGGGTCGCAACTCGTCCGTGTAGTCGAGTTTGAGGGGCTTGTGCTTCGCCACCTCGTCGCAGAACTCACGCACGGTGTTGCCCACAGGGTTCACCGCATTCACCAGTTGTCGGCTGCTGGCGTAGGCGTAGATTAACGCCTCTACCGCGTCACCGATGTAGGTGAAGTGGCGCACGTTGCGTCCGCCGTTGTAAATCGTGCAGGTCTCTTGGTTAAGCAAGTTATACAGCAGAGTTCCCTTTCGTGGGTCGGGACCATACACGTTGTGAAGACGGACGCCGGTTGCTCTCGGGCAGTAGGCTTTCGCGAACTGCTCGTTGAAATGCTTCGTCATGCCGTACATCGAGGTCGTGTTGCAGGCGTTGGCTGTGCTGCTCGACGCATACACCAGTTTCACGCCGTAGCGGCTGCAAGCGGTTGCCACCACCATGAACGCGTGCACGTTCTCTCGCTCTATGTCGTCGAGGCGGTCGTTGAACACGCTCGTCTCGGCGGCAAGGTGAAACACCGCATCAATGCCGCCGTGAGCCAAAAGCGGCTCGATGCGTGCGGCGTCGCCCCCAATCTTCGTGTCGATGCGGATGACCTCGAAGGCGGGCTGGAGTCGGCGGCAGAGGACTTTGCCAATGAAGCCCTCGCTGCCGGTTACGATTGCTCTCAATAAGTTGGTGTGCTGTTGGTCAAAAAGATTTAACTACGGCACAAGGTTATCGAATAGCCCGGGTATCCTCGGCGACAAGGCTTCATGCTCCTCGTGGAAGAACTGGGCTTTCGTCTTGCCCATCTTGCGACCTTTCTTCGTGTGGATGTCGAAGGTGTACTCCGGCACGTCAAGCGGTTCACGTCTGGCATCGTCGAGGGCGGCGAGGATCTGCGGGTCGGTGAGCGCGAGCCGGTCCACCGCAAGGTTGTTGAGGTGGTCGGCGTCGCGGCTCTTGTAGCACTCGCAAAGCAGGATTATCGCCTTGCCGATGAAGATGCGTCCCTTCGGCTCTTTGCTCCCTTTGTTCACCAGTTCATAGCCGTTGTGCAGAGCGTCAATCTCGTGGGTGATGAGCCCCCAGCAGTCCTCGGCGCTTATCGTGTAGAGCCGTTTCCACACATAGTTGCCGTAGCCGGACTGCCACAGTTCCACCCCGAAGAATGCCGCCACCACCACATCGTCGCGGCGGATGCTCTTCTGCAATGCGCTGGCTACCTCAAGGAAGTCGTAGCCGTTCTTGGTTCTCAGTGCGAAATGTCCCATATTTTTCTGTAAAGTTAATCATTTTTGACGAGATAAAGGCTGAAATTCAATGCCTTAACCTTTGTCAAATTTTGTCAAAATGGAAAACTCGCACTGATGTTGTACTGCACCAGCGACTTGGTTTTGTCCTTGCCGTTGTTGCCTTGACCCTTCAGGCGGATAGCCTCGCCGAAATATTTGCGGATGAGCAGGATTGACCGCTGCTCCTCGTCCTGGTTGCGGATAGCCGACAAGCCGCCGGCGTTCACAAAGGTCGATTTCTGCTCGAAGTTGTAGCGCAGGTCGGTGAGGACTTTGCGCTCCGTGTACTTCATGTAGCACGAGATCCAAAAATCCTCCTTGAGTTTCAGTTCCTCGTTCCACCACACGTTCTTGTTGTAGCGCACTCCGTAGGAACAGCCGGTAATCATCTTGTCGAGGGAGAGGTACTCCGTCTCATCGTACATCACTGGCGATATTCGGGACGTGAAGCCGAACACATGGACATCGAGCATACAGGCGATGTCGTAGAGGTTCTCGATGATCGCCGTTATCTCGTTGCGGTCTCGGATGCGTGCCGTCTCGCCTTTCTCCGAGTAGAGCCGCTTGCAGGCGTCCACATCATCATCGAGCATGAACAGTTCTCGGAAATGCTTTGCCATCCAGTTGCGTTTCGGTATCAAGCCCACGATGTCATCGGGGTGGGTGACTATCTCGCAGTCGGGGTTGTACTCTCGGTAGAGCTCCGCCTGACTCTTCGCCACGCAAATGATCGGGTCATTGACGAGGTATTTTGCAAACACCCTGTCATGGCGCTTGTGCGAGGGAATTACAATGCGTAGCTTGCTCATTGCTTCGCCCCTCCCAGGCTACGGGCTATCGCCTCACGGAAGTCTTGGATGCTGATGACATTGCTCTTGCTCACCTTGCCGGTCTTGTACGACCGCATGTGCTGCATGTCGAGCGTCTCCCGCAGCCAGTTCGAGTCAACTTCATTAGAGGATTGAATGATGAACAATTCGTGGTGCTCATCGTACTTCGGTATCAGCGGATACACTGCGGTCTCGTTGTCCATCGCCTCAAACCTCTCACGGAACTTGTCTTTTTTCTTGGGCGTGTCGAACTCCATGCCCCAGTCGGCGAGCTCCATCTGATACTCCGCCCACTCGTTGGCGATGATGTCCTTGTCATCCTCGCCGTAGTTGATGTTGTCTTTGGCGGCATACTCACGGAGTTTCTTCGCCGGGGTGTCTGCCGGCAACACCTTGCACGGCACTGTCTTGTAGCCAAGTTCCTTACAGGCGCGAAGTCTCAAGTTGCCGCACACGACGACATAGTGGCCGTCCATGTACTCCACAACGATGAGTTCGCGGAGTTCCAGCATCTCGGGACTCTCCTCTATGCTGCGCTTGGTCGCCTCGTAGCGTTCTTTTCTCACCAGGCGCGGGTTGCGAGGCAGTCCTGGTACTTGCCCCTTATTCGGAGAAATAAGGGACACATCAATTTCTTCAATCTTCATTGCTTTCGGATTACAACAATTAAACTTAAATCAACAATTCTCACGAAAGCAACATCAATCCTTGTGGCTCAACCTCCAAGCGATACGGTCTTTGATGACCTGCTCAATGTTCTTGCAGCCGAGCTGCCGCAAGGCGAGAGCCGTGTCGATGATGATATCGGCAGCAAGTTCCTCTCGCTCGCTGAACTCGTGCTCGTAGGTCGGGCAGGCATCGCCGGCGTGCTGCTCGTCCACGAACTCACTCGTCAGGTGGAGCGGAGGACGGTTCCAATGGCACGCGTCCATTCTTCGCCAGTCTCGGGAAATCCTTATCGACATGGCGCGGGGGGACGTGGTTGGGGTGATTTCGTCACGCCTCATCATCTCATCATGTAGCTCTTTGGTCAGTTTGTTAAGCGTAATCATGTGTGACGGATTAAATGTTGCTGAATGGGTTGCTTTTGCCGTTCAAGGCGGTCTGATGGTAGTCATAATGGTGATACTTATGGTGAATTACGTCTCCAGTACGTCGTGTATGGCTTCGATGACATGGGCGACCATAGGCAGGGGTATGCTGATGCGGTAACGCCTGTTGCCCTTGTTGTGCTCCGTAATCATCAAGTAGTCACATTGTCCGTTGGTTCCGTCGTGCAGGTCCACACTGTATTTCTTGCCCGATGAGTTCACCCACACCTGTTTCTTGATTTCGAGTGCTTTGTCCATAGTGCTGTTGAGTTATTGTCATTAGGTTCTCACTTCGATGCTTGCGCCGAGCCTTGTGAGCTCTTCCATTGCCTCTCGTTGGGCAAACACATCAAGAATGTTGGTCTCCTTGATTGACTCGATTTCGTAATCCACGACGGATTGTGCCATGTGCTGCCGTGCGTGTTCCTTTGCCTTGTCGATGTTCTCTTCCTGGAACAACACATACAGGGTCTGTCGTTTCTCTTTCATGCTCTTCTCGTCAATGGTGATGAGGTTGAACTTGACGAGAAAGAAAAGATCGCCGCCGTTGAATACGACTTCGCCGTATTGCGCTTTCTTTTCGTGAGTCACCTCGAAGTCTCCGACGATGTAAGGCTCCATCTTTTTGGTGATGCGTGCCTCTGCCTCGGTGAACGAGAGCGCATCGAGGGCGTAAGTCTCACTCACTTTCTTTTGGGTGCCGTCCTCCAGCACCCTGTCGATTTTGATTTTTACTTCAAAAAATGTCATTTTTCGTAAACAAATTAGTGTTTTCGCCACTTTTTTGGCGTAATCGTAAATCCATTGTCGCTAACAGTCGCTCTATCGAGTCCACATTCGCCGTGCCGAGGAAGCGGATGCCCAGCAGGTCGGCGCGTGTATGGGAGCAGAGGTCTTTGAGGGTGGTTATCCCTTGCCCTTTGAGTATTCGCAACACATTGGGAGGGAAACCGAGTTCGTTCAGTCTTGCACGCAGCACCTGTGCCATGTGCAACTCGTTTTGATTGAGAAGTTCATTGATGTTCATAGTTCGGGAGTGGGAAAAAGTTATTACCTTTGCACCTACTCCCGATTTTTTTGATATTTCTTTAAGCCTCGCCCGCTGGTACCGGTTGAGGCTTTTGCTTCATCATGGCCAGTGCCTCATACATTCGAGCCTGGTATTCGGGGTGCATTTGCATGAAGTAGCACACCGAAGAGAGTATGATGTCCCGTGCGTCCTCTCTCTGCTCTATCATCATGGCGACAGTCTTGGCGAGATCTTCGGGACGTTTCGCCACATCTTTCTCAGGTGATGCCATCATCAATGCGCCATGCTTATCCTCTGTCGTGCCGATGAAAATCATCGTCGGCACTATCTTGCCGACTTCTATCAGCAATTCGTTAAGTCTTTTTTGAATATCCATTACTTTTTTGTAATCTTGGTTAAGTTCATCAATTATTTTCTTTAACTCGGGACCCATATCAGCGTCTTTCACCTCAAGGGTAACGGAGTTTTGGTATGAGCCAGGTTTGAAATCCGAGACAGGATCTTCCGTAGAAAAATGCACGTTCTCGACAATGCCAAGCGGTTTACCGTCCACAAAGATTTGCGAGGGTTTAGACTGGAGTCCCATCATTCTTCGGTTTAGGGGGTGCACCATCGGGGTTCTCTTCTTCTTCCACGTTGAGTTCCTTGAACACTTTCAAAGCAAGACGACGCAAGGCAGAGTTCATAAGTTCCTGAACGGTGCGTCTCATCGAGCTGCTCAACTTGCTCGTCTTATCCATCACACGCGGATACTCTGCCATGATATAGCTGGGTCTCAGCAGTTGCTTATCATACAGACGCAGTAATGGGGATGCTCTCAATTTGCTGCGTCCACCAGCCGAGGTGATAGCACGGTCAATCTCATTGCAGAC
>CALDIF010000055.1 GCA_937901905.1 uncultured Porphyromonadaceae bacterium
GATATTGACCCTGAGGATATTGACCCTGAGGATATTGACCCTGAGGATATTGACCTTGAGGATATTGACCTTGAGGATAGGCTCCCTGCGGATACTGCCCTTGCACCATTTGATTGGCTCCTATACTGCCGAGCACCGAACCGAGCACGCCACCTACAGCACCTCCGCCAAACATCTGTCCTACTCCCTGTTGGGGATATTGACCCTGAGGATAGGCTCCTGCTTGACCGGCAGCGGCTGCCTGCTTCGCTGCATCAATTATGTTTCCGAATAGTCCCATATTAGATGTAGAATTAGTAATTAGTTATTGTGATTGTCATAATTCAATATTCAATGCGGTAAAATTAATGAAATTTTCATAACTGACAAAATACTGACACAAGAATTAAATCTTTTTACTATTTTTGCGTCCGAGATGACACGACGAACACTTTATATTATCATTGCCATGCTGGCTATCATTGACTTGGTAGCCGGTCTGTATTACTTGGGTGCTCGCCTCGAAAACGAGGGTCGCTCGCTCGAATTGTTCGGGAAGAGCGATACCGTCACCGTGCAAGCCGACACGACCGATGTCTATATCTTGCCTGACGAAATAGCCCCGATGCGCCTGCGCGAACGTGCATACACGTCAAGCGGTGACAGCACACAACGACACTTAACATGCGGAATGGTAGTCAAATGGCAACGCGTCAATGCCGTGGCGGGCAACGACAGTCTCATCAACCTTGAACGAGCCATAGCAATGACCGCATTCGGCAAAAACGAACGCAATCTTGATGCCGCTATTAGGGCGTTCCTTGACGAACCGTATTGGGGTGGAAATTACGTTCCCGACTTCACTCAAGTTGACTTTGCCATGATGCGCAAGGCTCACCGATTTAACATCATCACCACCGTAACCATTGCGCCGTGCATGACATCACGACGACTGCTCGTGGTCGAGAGTCGTCGTGATGTAGCCACAGTGTTTGACACCGTGACCACGACCGCTTACGTTCACTACGACCGCTTGTTGCAGCGGGTGTTGCAACCGAACGACATCGTGCGCGCCGGTTGCGAACAACAATTACTTTCATTAATCAACGACAAAATCACCGTGCTCAACCGCAACAAGTCGCTCCACCTCACTCAGGCCTCACGTGTACCCAATTCGTTCCGTGCCATGCGACAAGGATTGTTATTCTGCTTTGCCGAGGGCGAGTTGACCGATGCGGAACACGGAGGCATTGATGTAAGGGTTGACTACAAGGTGTTAGGCGACTGTCTCACCGAGTCGTTCAAACACTTGTTGTGGAACAATAGTGACTATCGCGCTTTATAGTGTGTGATTGGAACACAACTCGCATAAAATCATTCAAAACTCATCATAATAACCTGAAATTATACATTTTTTTGTACCTTTGCAGGTTGAATGATTATTAATATCGCATTATGAAAGAAATCAAGGCATTGGCGGGCATGACGCTTGACGAATTGCAAGAGGTGGTGCGCCACCTCGACTTGCCGCGTTTTACCGCCAAGCAGTTGGCAGAGTGGATTTACGGCAAGCGCGCGACATCGTTCGACCAAATGCTCAATATAAGCAAGCGCGGTCGTGAGGTGCTTGCCGCCGAATACACCGTGGGGTTGTATGAGCCGTCACACGCCGTGACGAGTAGCGACGGCACTGTCAAGTATCTGTTCAATGTGGGTGAGGGAAAGTCGGTAGAAACGGTGTATATACCCGAGGAAGATCGCGCCACGTTGTGCATATCCTCACAAAAAGGGTGCCGAATGAACTGCTACTTTTGCATGACCGGTCGTCAAGGTTTCCACGGGCAACTCACAGCCAATCAAATTATCAACCAGGTGTTGAGCGTTCCACAGAGTGCCTCGCTCACCAATGTTGTATTCATGGGCATGGGTGAGCCACTCGACAATTACGACGAGGTACTCAAGGTCATCAAGATACTCACCGAGCCGTGGGGGTTGGGGTGGAGTCCCAAACGCGTCACAGTGAGCACCGTAGGTATCAAGCACGAATTGCGTATGCTGGTCGAACAAACTAATGTTCATGTTGCCGTGAGCGTTCATGATGCCGTTACCGACGAGCGTCAGCAACTCATGCCGATTGAGAAGGTGCATGGCATCAAAGATGTACTCGAAATGTTGGGACAATATGATTTCGCTCACCAACGTCGCTTGAGTGTCGAGTATATCATGTGGCAATGGTTCAACGATGACATCAAGCACGCCGAGGCTCTACGCGAAATTTTGCCCGACGAGCACGTCCGCGTCAACCTGATACGTTATCACATGATACCCGATGTGCCCAAGTTGCGCACCAGCAGCGACGAACGCATGACTGCATTTCGCGATTACTTGAATAGCCGTGGTGTCACATGCACCATTCGTCGCAGCCGGGGCGAGGACATCAGCGCGGCTTGCGGCATGCTCGCCGGTGAGGTCAAGTAAATCAAACCGAAACAAAACTTAATCGAATAACTCACAAATACCTTTACTATATTAATGAAAACCAAGCTTATTGCATTAGCGATCATAATGTCGGTCGCATTGGGAATGGCTGCCGCCGAGCCTACAGGCTACTACGACGGAGCCAAAAACAAGAACACAGCAGCACTGCTCACAGCGTTGTCAAGTAAAATTCGTTCTCACACCAGAATCAGTTACGACGGCTTGTGGAATGCCTACAAGACCACCGACAACAATGGTGGGTATTATTGGGACATGTATGCAACAACCAAGTTTCCGATAGGGAGCAAACAATGTGGAAGTTATAGCCAAGTGGGCGACTGTGTCAATCGCGAGCACTCGTTTCCCAAGAGTTGGTGGGGCAGCAACAAAGACGACAAGTACAGTGACATTTTCCACCTGTACCCTACCGACGGCTACGTGAATAATCAGCGCAGCGCATACCCGTTCGGCGAATGTTCGGGCGGAACCTATCTGCCCACCAACGGAACCAACAAGCCGTTAGGCAAGTTGGGCACCTGCACATTCCCGGGCTACACCGGCAAAGTATTCGAGCCGGACGATCAATTTAAGGGCGACTTCGCGCGAACCTATTTCTATATGGCGGCATGCTACAACAGCGAGATTGCGAGTTGGAAAGGCAATGCCAACACCGCCATGCTTGCCGGCAACAGTTACCCGGCGTTTGCCGATTGGGCAATTAACTTGCTGCTGAAGTGGCACCGTCAAGACCCTGTCAGCGAGAAAGAAATCAACCGCAACGATGCCGCTTATGCCTTACAAGGCAACCGCAACCCGTTCATAGACCACCCCGAGTTGGCAGAATACATATGGGGAGACAAGAAAGACCGGTTGTGGACCGGTCAAGCGGAGGATCCGACACCGGTGCTTACCTCCCCAACGACAGGGACTGTGATTGACCTCGGTGTGGCACGCATCAATATCACCACCGATAACGATATTGAGGTTAAGAGCCTGAATCTCACCAAAGACCTCACTGTCACCAAGGGTAATGCGTCCTCACCGTTCACGCTCGACCGCAGCGTTATCAAGGCTGCCGATGCCAATGCGGGCATGAACATGACAGTAGAGTTCGAGAGTGCCACTGCCGGAGAGTTCACCGACGTTGTCACCATCAAAAGTAGCGAAGTCAGCGTCAGCGTGACGCTCAAAGCAATTGCCGTCGACGGCATACCCGCTCTCGAGGCAGTGGACGTGACCGGTAACTCGTTTGTGGCACGGTGGACCAATGCCGACTTTTCAACCGGCAACTATATGCTCCACGTTACCGATGCCGGAGATAACGAACTTGAGGGTTACCCTGTTGCTGTGAGAGCGAGTGAGTTGCGTTATCATGTCACCGGACTTGAAGCGAGCACAACCTATAAATATTATCTTACCGACGGCGAATTCTCAAGCAATGTAATAACAGTGACCACCCTCGAGCCCGAAGTGATTATCGAATTGAGAGCGGTCAGCACCGAGGACTTTGTGTTCAATCTCGAGCCGGGCGATGAGTCGCCTGTTATTGAGGGTTTGCTGTACACCGAGAACGTCAACGAAGCGGTTACCGTGAATGCAAGCGGTAATTTCGAACTCAGTCGCGATCGACGCTCATGGAGCGACGAGATAGAGCTCAAGGCCGAGGGTGAGGCATTCTACGTGCGCGTTGCCGACACGTCGTTGGCGGGCTCGTACGAAGGATCGCTCACAGCGAGCACATCAACCATCGACGGTTATGAGGTTGAAATGGTCGCTATCATTGCTGCTCCGCGCAACTTTGTCGAGCAATTTGAAAGCAGCCCCAGCGGAGGTTATTGGGTGAAAGAGGTCAAGGGTGACGTGTGCACATGGATCTTTGATAATGCCGGCGTGTGGGGCACGACGAGCGACCGTCCTCATGACGAGCAATGTGTGCGCCTCGGCAAGAATGTCGACTCATCGCTCACCATGGCCGAAGACAAGCAGGGCGGTGCCGCCACTGTGGACTTCTACGCCCACAGTTACGGCAGCGACAGCGACGCAGTGCTCTCACTGTATTACAGCACCGACGGTGGTGTCACATGGACTGTAATTGACAACAATATCGCCGTGGGCAGCAATGAGGTACACCCGAGTTACACCCTCAACGTCACCGGGAACGTGCGCATCAGCATTCGTCAGGTGAGTGGGTCACGCGTCAACATTGATGACATCACCATTACCGACATGAAGACACCGAGTGTCGACGTGTGTGATGTCAACCACGACGGTGCGGTAAACGTTGCCGATGTCAATGTCATTCTCACCACCATTCTCGCCGAAGGCTTCGAGACCGCTCACGATGTCAACAAGGATAATGCGGTAAATGTTGCCGATGTCAACATCGTGCTCAACCGCATTCTCGCTACTATCGGCACGGAGGTTCGCCGCTGGGATGCCGTGGGCTTGAACGGCAGCATTGTGTTCACCGGTGTTGACGACACGATTGAAGTGTACGACATGGACGCTCACCTGCGTGCTACGGTGAGTGCCGACTCCACAGTCGAGTTGCCGGCTGGAACTTACGTGGCAACGACTATGACCGACACTAAGAAAGTCATCGTGCGTTAACAATACTGCGTTTGATATAGTGATATTTCGAATTGAAATGGCAATTCTCTCAATTATAAACTCTAAATGATTGATTATGAAAAAGTATCTTGCTGAAATGGTGGGCACTATGGTGCTCGTGTTAATGGGTTGCGGCGTTGCCGTGAGTCTCGGTTGTGATCCGGTGGGGAATATACCCGCAGTGGTCGGCACTGCACTCGCCTTCGGTCTCGCCGTTGTTGCGATGGCTTACACCATCGGTGGCATCAGCGGTTGCCACATCAACCCCGCTATCACATTGGGCTGCTTGCTGGCAGGTCGCATGAATGCCAAGGACGCTTGCTTGTACATGGTGTTCCAAGTGATAGGCGCTTTTATCGGCTCGGCTTTGTTGGCTTGCCTCGTGTGCAATGTTGACGGCTTGACCGGCACCGGTGCCAATGACTTGCAACAGGGTGTAAGTGCCATGGGCGGTTTGATTGCCGAGGCTGTGTTCACCTGTGTATTTGTTCTCGTCGTGTTGGGAGCAACAAGCAAAACCAATGGTGCCACCAACAACTTCGCCGGACTTGCTATCGGCTTGTCATTGGTTCTTGTACACCTCGTGTGCATTCGTTACACCGGCACCAGCGTCAACCCGGCTCGTTCGATTGCTCCCGCTGTGTTCCAAGGGGGCTCTGCCTTGACCAACTTGTGGATTTTCATCGTGGGTCCGTTTATCGGTGCAATGTGCGCTGCCGGTATCTGGAAACTTATCAGTTGTCCCAAGTGCGAAGCAGGCGAGTAAATTGACTGCTTGACAAGTTAAAACCGTAAGAGGGGTGACCGTTCGGTCACCCCTCTTACGGTTTATTATACAACGGGTCACTTATCAGTTCACACCGCTTACCGCAACATCGCGATAAGTGCGACCGATGAGCCCTTGTAACACTTTGCCGGGACCCACTTCAACGGCCTCGGTCATGCCGTCGGCAACCATGCGTGCCATGATTTGACTCCAACGCACCGGTGCGGTAAGTTGCTTGATCAAGTTAGCCTTAATTTCCACAGGGTCGGTGTGCGGTTCGGCATCAACATCTTGATAAATCGGACAACGCGGAGACGTAAAATCGGCTTGTTCAATGGCAGCCGCCAACTCGGCACGAGCCGGCTCCATGAGCGGCGAGTGGAACGCGCCACCCACCTTGAGAGGCAGTGCTCGCTTGGCTCCGGCTTCCTTGAAACGGGCACACGCTGTCTCGATGGCTGCACTGTCTCCCGATATCACCACTTGTCCCGGACTGTTGTAGTTGGCAGCGACACAAACGCCTTCGATAGAGGCACAAATTTCTTCAACTTGCTCGTCGGTCATGCCGATGATAGCCGCCATTGTTGACGGAGCCGCCTCACATGCCTTTTGCATAGCAAGAGCACGTGCCTCCACCAACTTGAGACCTTGCTCAAAGGGAAGAGCGCCGGCGGCAACCAATGCCGAAAACTCACCCAACGAATGACCTGCCACCATGTCTGGCTTGAAGTCATCACCCATAGTCAATGCCAAGACCACCGAGTGGAGAAACACGGCAGGTTGAGTGACCTTAGTCTGTTTCAAGTCCTCTTCGGTGCCGTCAAACATGAGGTCGGTAATGCGAAATCCCAACACCTCGTTAGCCTTCTCAAACAATGCGCGGGCTTGCTCATTACTCTCGTATAAGTCCTTGCCCATGCCTACAAACTGTGCTCCCTGTCCCGGGAATACAAATGCTTTCATGCTGTTTTATTTGTTATTTAAAAATGTTTCTGAATGCAAATCAAGACTGCAAAGTTACAAATAATGGCTGATATATCGGCTTATTTTAGTAATTTTGCAAAATATTAACGCCTCCAAGTAATGCCTGTCAGTTTGGTACAAATAGACAATGTGACTCGAGCGTACGGTGCCGACGTACTGTTTGAGGGGCTCAGCATGGGCATTGCCGAGGGTGACAAGGTGGGACTGATTGCGCGCAACGGTGCCGGCAAGACATCACTGCTCGACATTGTTGCCGGCATTCAACCTCCTGACACGGGGACTGTGGTGACTCGCGGCGATTTGCGAGTGGGCTACTTGCAACAAACGCCCTCGTTTAACACCTCACTCACGGTGTTGGAGGCGTGTGTCGGCGGAGAAAATGAAATTGAGCAAGCCGCACGCGAATACCTCACCCGCCTCAAGATTGATGACCTGTCACAACGCGTTGACACCTTGAGTGGCGGACAAATCAAGCGCGTTGCTCTTGCCGGAATTCTCGCCCGCGACCCTCGTCTGCTCATACTCGACGAGCCTACCAACCACCTCGATATTGACATTATAGAGTGGCTTGAAAACTACCTTCAACGTGCCTCGTTGTCACTGCTCATGGTGACGCATGACCGTTATTTCCTTGACAATATCTGCAACCGCATCGTTGAACTTGATCAACGCCATCTGTACAGTTACGACGGCAACTATGCCTACTATTTGGAAAAACGAGCCGAGCGCATCGAGGCACAAAGTGCCACTGTAGAACGTGCTCGCAACCTGCTGCGCACCGAGTTGGAGTGGATGAGACGCCAGCCGCAAGCCCGAGCGCACAAAGCGCAGTACCGCATTGACGCCTTTCACAACCTGCAAGCAATCGCCTCAACCCACCGCGAGGGAGACGACAATGTGAGGCTTGAAGTGGGCACTGCCGCATATATAGGCAACAAAATTTTCACGGCACATGATGTGTGCTTTTCCTACGGTGACAAAGTGATTGTCAACCACCTCAATTACACGTTTGCCCGGTACGAGAAACTTGGCATCGTGGGGAATAACGGAGTAGGAAAGACGACACTTATCAAGTTGCTGTTGGGCGAGTTGCAACCCACGTCGGGACACTTCGAAATCGGGCAGACCGTGCGTTGGGGGTATTATAGCCAGCAGGGCATGGAATTCTCACCCGACAAGCGTGTTATCGATGCGGTGCGCGATGTTGCCGAGGTAATATACTTCGACGAACGCACCCACTACACCGCCGCTCAACTGCTCAACCTGTTCTTGTTCGACAATCGCGACCAACAGAAGTTGGTCAGCGCCCTCAGCGGCGGTGAACGCCGGCGTTTATATCTCGCCGTGGTGCTGATGAGCAAGCCAAACTTTCTCATTCTCGACGAGCCCACCAATGACCTTGACATTTCCACCCTCGAAGTTCTCGAGCATTACCTGATGTCCTTCAAGGGTTGTGTAATCATCGTCAGCCACGACCGTTTCTTCATGGATCGTACCGTAGACCACACGTTCGTCATGACCGGCGACGGTGTAATTCGCGACTTCCCCGGCAATTACAGTGAGTATAGGGCATGGGCACGCGCGCATGCCGGCAGCGAGACCGCCTCACGCAACACGCCCAAGGTAGGCAAGCAACGCACCGAACGACCGGCACACCTCACGTTCAAGCAGAAACGCCAACTTGAGGAACTCACAGCCGAGATCGCCTCACTAACAGCCGAGAAAGAGGAACTTGACCGCCTGTTTGCCTCGGGAGAAAGCATTGCCGACATTGACAAGAAGTCCCGGCGATACGTCCAACTGCAACAACTTCTTGACGAGAAGGAAACACGCTGGCTCGAATTGAGCGAATTGGATAATTGACTCTTACATTTTGAACTGACTATGCTTGAAGCAAACGGATGGTTGAACTTGACAATAAGCGGCATCAGTGATTGGGTGTGGACTTACTTGCTTGTCGTGGCTCTGGTGGGGTGCGGCATATACTTCACCGTGCGCACTCGTGGAGTGCAATTCACCATGATAGGCGAGATGTTCAAGTTGCTGGGCGAGAGTTCCGGCAAGACTCATCATCGCCACATCTCGTCCTTTCAAGCCTTCGCCGTCGGTGTCGCCACCCGTGTCGGCACGGGCAATCTTGCCGGTGTCGCCACCGCCATTGCCGTGGGCGGTCCCGGGGCGGTCTTTTGGATGTGGGTACTCGCCCTCGTCGGCGCGTCAAATGCGTTTATCGAGTCCACACTCGCCCAGTTATTCAAGCGACACCACGATGGAGCGTTCATCGGCGGTCCTGCCTACTATATCTCACAGGGGTTGAAAAATCACCGCATGGCAGTAGTTTTTGCTGTGTTACTCACGTTAACCTTCGGCTTGAGTTACAACTCTATCCAGAGCAACACGATATGCAGCGCGTGGCATGAGGCATTCGACATCAACCCGATATTGATGGGGGGCGTACTTGCAGCCGTGGCGTTGCTGATAGTCTTCGGTGGTATACGCCGCATCGCCCGTTTCAGTAGCGTTATCGTACCTGTAATGGCTATAGGATACTTGTTATTGACATTGGTTATCGTGGTATTGAACATTGACAAAGTGCCGGCGGTGTTCATGTCCATCATCAATGGAGCCTTCGGCATCGGACCGTTTGCCGGAGGCGCATTGGGCACCACTATCATGGTGGGCGTGAAGCGTGGTTTGTTCAGCAACGAGGCCGGTGAGGGAAGCGTGCCCAATGTGGCGGCAACAGCCACGGTGAGCCACCCTGTCAAGCAAGGCTTGTTACAATCGTTGGGAGTGTTCGCCGACACTTTGCTCGTGTGCTCGTGCACAGCGTTTATAATACTGCTCAGTGGCGTGTACGGCACGACCGACAGCACCGGCATCGTCTTGACACAAGTGGCTTTACAAAATCAAGTAGGTGACATCGGCATCACGATAGTCGCTATTGCAATAATGTTCTTCGCTTTCAGCAGCATCATCGGCAATTATTACTACGGTGAGGCTAATATACGCTTTCTCACCACCCGGCGCGATGTACTCATCGTGTACCGTATATTATCGGCGGGAGCCATGGTGATTTTCGGTGCTGTAGCGAGCCTTGACCTTGTGTGGAGCATAGGCGACTTGTTCATGGCATTGCTCACGGCTTGCAACCTCATTGCGTTAGTCGGATTGGGGCGGTGCGCAATAGCCTTGCTCAAAGATTACCGCGCTCAACGCTCTAACGGAGTGGCATCACCCACATTCCATGCCTCGCAGATGCCCGAATTAGACCTTGACGCGTGGCAAGAATGACCTTTAATGACGATAACCCCATGAAGAAAATCGGTGTAGTATTCGAGGATCGGTTTGACAGTCGCTACGGAGTGTTCAACGCAGTCATTAACCGCGTGAAACATTTGCGCGAGGCAATGGCGGGTGAGGCGATTATTGACGTGTGGATGTTGTACCTTGACCACAACAGGTTATCACGATTGATACATGGAGAAAGGAGTGCCGATGTCGCGGCGACTGCCGTTATCGACGGCATTGAGATTAATGTACTGCGACACAGGTTGAGTGTCACCGATGCCGTGAGACAGCGTTTTCATTGTCGCCCCGCCGATTACGAAGCATGGTGTCGCAGTTTGATGCCGATTTTCGCTTCCTACGATTTACTCACGGTTCACGATTTGCTTCCTGCAATGCTCGCACGCGTGCTCAACAAGCGATATTGTGTCACTTGGCACGGTACAAGCATCAACACGACCCCATGGCGCGAACCTCTCACCCGTCAACTCACCGTTGAATGTCTCGCCGGGGCGTGGCATAACTTCACGGTGAGCGATGCCATGGGAACAGTGGCACAACAATTGTGCCCCACGGCTCGCGTGAGTACACTGCACAACGGAGCAAACTCGTCGTTTGTCAAAGTGAGTGAGACCGAACGCAACCGTTGGCGAGCCGACTACGGTGTGATGCCCGATGACAAAATCATGGTATTCGTCGGACGTCACGTTGAGGACAAGAAAGTGTTGCTCTTACCCGAAATATATCATCGTACTCGTGAACTTTATGCCGGGCGCGTAGTGTTTTGGTCAATCGGCGATGGTCCCTTGCTGCGCCAACTACAACAGTCGTTACCTGCCGGAACCGATGTCGTGTATATGGGCAAACAGCCCGCCGATGCCATGCCTCGCTTGCTATCGTGTGCCGACGTGATGGTGCTGCCCAGCCGAATGGAGGGGTTGCCACTCGTGGCTGCCGAGGCACTCGCCACCGGTTGTCATGTTGTGGCATCGCGCGTCGGTGGCACGCCCGAAGTTGTAGGAATCGACAACACTTTCCCTCTCGACACGAACTTCACCGAGGCTGTGGCAACGCGCGCGGCAGCAATGATGCGCGGTGAGGTGACACAAGAATTGCCGCCCGACATCAGTTGGACGGCAACCGCAGCACGCGAACGTGCATTCTACCTCAGTTGAACGCACCATGCGCAATCATATATTGCGCGATTTGCACGGCATTCAACGCCGCTCCTTTCTTGATTTGATCGCCCACGACCCAGAATGTCAGTCCGTTATCACTGCTCGTGTCAATGCGTATGCGACCCACATACACGGGGTCACTGTGGGCACACGTGATGGGCATGGGATAGGTGTTGGAACGCGGCTCGTCAACAACTACCACACCGGGTGCAAGATGCAAGGCGGCTCGAGCCTCATCGGGACTGATGGGACGCTCGGTCTCGATCCACACAGCCTCGCTGTGAGTGCGCATGACAGGCACGCGCACACAGGTGGCACTCACACGAATGTCGCTGTGCATAATCTTGCAGGTTTCTCTCACCATCTTCATCTCCTCGCGTGTATAATCGTTGTCGGCGAACACGTCAATGTGAGGAATGACATTGTAAGCCAGTTGGTGTTGAAAATGTTTCACCGTGGTATCGCGCTTGCCGCATGCTATTTCGCTTTGTTGCAGTGCTAACTCCTGCATAGCCTCCAAGCCGGCACCGCTGGCGGCTTGGTAGGTGGCAACCTGCACATTCCTGATATGCGAGATGTTGTCCAACGGCTTGAGAGCGACAACCATGATAATAGTTGAACAATTAGGGTTGGCAATGATGTGTCGCGGCGCGTCAAGGGCATCATCACCGTTCACCTCGGGCACGACCAAGGGCACATCATCGTCCATACGGAACGCGCTACTGTTATCAATCATGATCGTACCATGCTTGGTGATGGTGCCGGCAAATTCGACGGCAGTCTTCGCTCCGGCACTCACAAAGGCGACATCAATGCCCATGAAGTCGTCGTTGTGTTGCAACTGCTTGACAACATGATCCTTGCCACGAAACGTGAAAATGCGACCCGCACTACGCTGTGACCCGAACAGCACCAACTCGTCAACCGGGAAGTTCTGCTCGTCGAGAACACGCATGAATTCTTGTCCCACAGCGCCACTGGCGCCCACAATAGCAACTTTCATTTCTATGATAAGAGTATAGATGGTTAGGAACGCAAAATTACTAAAACAAAATTTGCAGACCAAATTTTGTTTTAGTAATTTTGCAATTTAATTGAGCCAAGCGATTTGAACGACACGCGTTGCGTTGTCGTGAGCCTGCAATCGCGCTTGTCGCACATCACGCGACAAGCCCTGCCTCACGGTGAGATAACTCGTTTTCTAATAAATGATTTTATTGATGGACAAGAGCGAAACACGATACATCTTTGTCACCGGCGGTGTGGTGTCCAGTTTGGGAAAGGGCATCATTTCATCGTCTATAGCAATGTTGTTGCTCGCCCGCGGTTACAAGGTCACAATTCAAAAGTTTGACCCCTATATCAACGTTGACCCGGGCACACTCAACCCCTACGAGCACGGTGAATGTTACGTTACTGTTGACGGGCATGAAGCCGATCTTGACCTCGGACATTACGAGCGATTTACCGACATCAAGACCACGCGTGCCAACAACGTCACCACGGGACGCATTTACCAAAGCGTCATTGACAAGGAGCGACGTGGCGACTATTTGGGCAAAACGGTACAAATCGTGCCACACATCACCGACGAGATTAAGCGCAACGTGATGTTGCTGGGCAACACCGGCACCTACGACTTTGTCATCACCGAGATTGGCGGCACCGTGGGTGACATTGAGTCGCTGCCCTATCTCGAGGCTGTGAGACAATTGAAATGGGAATTGGGAACCCGATGCCTGTGTGTTCACCTGACTTACGTCCCCTACATTCGTGCCGCAGCCGAGTTGAAAACCAAGCCCACACAGCACTCGGTAAAGCAGTTGCAACAAGTGGGAATTCAGCCCGATTTACTCGTGTTGCGCACCGAGCGCGACGTGCCCGCCCCCATGCGTCGCAAGGTGGCACAGTTCTGCAACGTCAGCCCCGATGCCGTGTTCCAGAGCATTGATGCGCCTTCTATCTATCAGGTGCCACTCATGATGCACGAGCAAGGATTGGACAACATCATCTTGGCGAAGACAGGCACGTTGACCGTGGGCGAACCCGACTTGACCCGTTGGAATGACTTCCTACAACACCTTTCCACCGCAACTCGCGTTGTCCGCATCGGGCTCGTGGGCAAGTACGTTGAGTTACAAGATGCCTACAAGTCGATTGACGAAGCGTTGTTACAAGCCGGAGCATATCACGATCGCAAGGTCAAAATCACCTATATCAACAGCGAGAAATTAACCGACGAGAACGTTGCTGCGCAATTAGCCGATCAAGACGGTGTGATTGTGGCACCGGGCTTCGGACCTCGCGGTACCGAGGGCAAATTTGTCGCCCTGCGCTACTGTCGCGAGAACGACTTGCCCACATTCGGCATCTGCCTGGGCATGCAATGTATGGTAATTGAGTTTGCACGCAACGTGTTGGGTCTGAACGGTGCCAATAGCACCGAGATTGACCCTTCCACACCCGATAACGTCATCGACCTGATGGAGGAGCAAAAGAGTGTCACCAACCTCGGTGGCACAATGCGCTTGGGTGCTTATGCCTGTCGATTGCTTGAAGGCACCATAGTGGCAGCAGCCTACGGGCGACTCAAGGTTGAAGAACGACACCGCCACCGCTACGAGTTCAACGAGGCTTATCGTGAGCGTTTTGAAGCGGCAGGCATGCACTGTGTCGGCGAGAACCCGCTCACTCACCTTGTCGAAGTCGTCGAGTTGGAAGGTAAACGATGGTACGTGGGTACACAATATCACCCCGAATATAGCAGTACAGTGCTCAATCCCCACCCGCTGTTCATGGACTTCATGCGTGCTGCGATTGAATATGCCGAGGTCTCGGCACAAACCGTTAACGAAAATAACCAAGCAACAAATAATGGATAAAAACACCTTTACCGGCATGCTGCTGATGTGTGCCGTGATTTTCGGTTTCATGTGGCTCAATCAGCCCGACGAGGCAATGTTGGCTGAACAACGCCGCATACAAGATAGTATTAACGCTGCCGAAGCGATTGCCGACCGCACGTTGAGCGAGGGAGCCGTGAGCGACACGCTCACATCGGCCGAGCGCGCCGCGTTGGTGACTATGCTCCGTGACATGGCAGCCGCCGACAGCACCGGCACTCCCGTTATCAAGGACGAGGGTGTCACGCTCAGTCTCGTTGACGGTCAACTCACCGGTACTGTCAGCCTGCAAGACACCACGTTAAGTTACCGGGACATCATCACCGGCAAAATCAGCGACCCGAGGCTCAACAATCTTGCCGTGGCAGCCGTCAAGCGCGCCGGCAACAAGTTTCTCGCCGTGGGCGACTTTGCCGCCAACCTCGTCGGCAGCGAACAACAAATCACACTCGAGAACGACTCGGTAATCGTGACCTTCAGCACCCACGGTGGCATGATGACCGGTGCCACACTCAAGGCTTACAGCGACTTGCACAGCGAGCGATTGGAACTGTTCGGCAAGGACGACAACGAAATGAGTTTCACACTCGCCAACAACACTCAACGTTTCAACACGCGTGACTTCTATTTCACCCCGGTGCGGGAGAACGACTCCACGCTGACCATGAAACTCAACATGACAGGTGGTGCCTCATGGGCATTGCGCTACACGCTCATACCCGGAACCTACATGGTGCGTATGGACATCGTACAAAACGGCATGGAGCGCGTCATTCCCACCAACATCACGACGATTGACTTCAAATGGCATCAACTGATGCGCCGTCATGAGCAAGGGCGCATGTTTGAGGAGCGCAACAGTGCAATATACTTCAAGAGTGCCGGCGGCGGTGTGAACAACTTGAGCGAGAGTGGTAACGACGATGACGAGACACGCGACAACGTCAAGTGGATAGCCGCCAAGAACCAATTCTTCTCAACCGTGCTCATCGCCGACAGCGTCATGATAGGAGGCACATTCGAGAGCGCATCTTTAGAGAAAGGCGACCCACATTATAACGGTTACTTGAAGGACATGACCTTTGCTACCGCAATCCCCTACAACAGTGCCAAAGCCAAGCCGGCATCATTCTATTTCTTCGTCGGTCCCAACCGTTATCCCCTGCTGTCATCTTACGACCGCTTCTCAAACGGCGAAGATTTGAACCTCACTCGCCTCATCTCGCTCGGCTGGGCTTTATTCCGCTGGATAAACACGTGGATTATCATTCCCGTTTTCACGTGGCTGGGCAAGTTCTTCACGAGTTACGGCATCATCATCTTGCTGCTGACAATTATCATCAAGATTGTGTTGTCACCGCTCACATTCAAGAGTTACATGTCGCAAGCCAAGATGCGTGTTCTCGCGCCTGACATCGCCGCTATCAACGAGAAGTATCCGGGTGACGAGAACGCGATGAAGCGCCAACAAGAGACGATGAAACTCTACTCTTTGGCAGGCGCAAGTCCTTTTGGCGGGTGCGCGCCCATGTTGCTGCAGATGCCTATTCTCATTGCAATGTTCACGTTCTTCCCCTCGAGCATCGAGTTGCGAGGACAATCGTTCCTATGGGCAGCCGACCTCTCGGCACCCGACAAGATTTTCGAGTGGTCAACCAACATTCCCATCATCTCAAGTTTCTTCGGTAACCACATCAGCCTTTTCTGCTTGTTAATGACGGTGACCAACATCATCTACACCTACCTCTCCATGCAGTCTCAGCAGCAAAACTCCATGCCGGGAATGAAATGGATGATGTACCTCATGCCTATCATGTTCCTCGTTTTCTTCAACAACTATGCGTCGGGCTTGAGTTACTACTACTTCATCTCGTTGTTAATCACCATCATGCAGACCTACTTGTGCCGTGCGTTGGTGAAGGAAGGTGACGTTCGCGCCACGATAGCCGACAACATCGCCAACCCGAAGAAAGAGAATGGAGGGTGCATGGGACGCCTCGCACGCATGCAGCAGGAACAACAAGCCGCACTGCGCGAGCAAGAACGTCGCTCGGGAGGCAAACAACGTCGCCGTCGTTAACATTGTTCGTAGTGTGTCACACGGGTGCTGACCCATAGGTGTCGGACGCGCGCGTGGCACACCTCACAACAGTATATGTCAGCCAAGAAACGCAATAAACGCCGCAAGAAGTCGTGGTTCTCAAGTATCAAACGTTACACACGACTCTTCAAACGATGGTCAAAGGAAATCCTTGCCATCGCAACGATTGTTGCACTTGTCGCTGCCATTTGGTATCTCAAAAACCGATATTTCCCCCCGGCTCCCGACATTGACGGTTCTCTCAAGATAACCGGTATAGACGTGTCCAAGCACAACGGGTACATCGACATGACCAAAGTCGCCGCTGCCGGTCACTCGTTCGTGTACGTCAAGACCAGCGAGGGCATCACTCTCAAAGATGCCGCTCGAGGCAAGCACGTGTCGCGAGCCGTTGAAGCCGGGCTCAAAACGGGAGCCTACCACTACTTTATTTTCAAGCGCGACGGCAAGCAACAGGCCGACAATTTTCTCGCATCAATCAAGGGCTTGCACCTTGACCTCCCACTCGCCATCGACGTGGAACAGGATCGCAAACTCAACCGCAGTTACGACTCGACCACAGCGCGCAACCTGCGCGACATGGTCAACGCCTTGCGCAACGCAGGACATCGGTCGCTATTGATCTACACCAACGGCGACGGTTACAAGAACATCTATCAAGGTGTTTACGACAACGACCCCGACACCGAATTGTGGTTATGCTCATTTCAAGAAATTGACAAGGTTGCACATCGCGGACACATAATTCAACAATATAATCATCACGGTCATGTCAAAGGCATCAAGGGCGAAGTGGACTTGAATGTCTACCGGGGCTCGGCTGCCGACTGGCACGACTATCTCAACAAGATACAACCATGACAACAACCGCAAGTCGCATCGTACTCACGCTCGTCACGGCACTCGCCGGCATCGTTGCACAGGCAGCCGTGTACACGTGGAGCCAACATGAACTCACCTTTGAAACGCCCGACGACGGTTGGGTGACATGCAATACCAATACACGCTTTGAATTGCGTTGGGACGAAATGGTGGTCACAATACAACTGTATGCCAAGACACCCAATCGCAAAGAAAAAGATTATCTTCCCGAACACGTCAGGCGACAGGCTGCCGGTTGGAACATGTACGATGTGGACAAGGCAAAATATAAAGTCAAGGGGTTCAAACCGTACGCCGTGGAAGGCACCATGCCCGATGGTACCAGAGCGGTGATTGCGTGTCTCGCGTGTAACAAACAAGATTTGATAGTTGAGATTACAGTCAATTACCTGTTGGGTAATCGCGACATCGCCGACTGCATTATCAAGAGTTTCGCCATCGGCAAAGATGCCAAACCTAACCGCGAGAAGCAACAACAGAAAGTTCAAACTCGCGAAGATGCCGAGAAACAACGTCTCGACCGGCAGCACCAACAGGAGCAAGAGCGTCGGCAGCAAGAAAACCGACGTCGTGACGGACGGCACGTGTATGATGCGTAAACATCGTCATTTTTGTGTAAAACAATGATATTATCACCAAATAACCGACTGTATATGAAAAAATTACAAACAATAATCGTTGCCACCATGCTGACAAGCGCTGCGCACGCGAGTACGCCGTCAATGCTGGCACTGCCGCTGGTGTTCGACACTTACCGCGCAATTGACGCTACCGACACGATCGCCCTACCGTCGCCTGACGACTTGAGTAAGCCCGGACAAACCGACTGGCTTGCCGATGCCGATGCCGAGTCGGCACACATTGACGCTGTGCGTTATCGTGCCGCACTTGCCAACCCGGGACTTGTACACCTCAATGCCGCCACACTACCGGACGCTCCCGTTGCCCATGCTCTCGAAGCCGACCCGTCACTGGCGTTACTCACCGTTGATGCCCCTGAAGTCGTCGCTCCCACCGACGTTGAGGCTCCCGCTCCCTCTCCGGTGCCGGTACACAATTGGTTACACACCTTTGAGGCATCGTTGCATTTCACTCAAGCCTACATCAGCAGCAACTGGTACCAGGGTGGCGAGAACAACATCAACATTCTCGGTGACATCAAGTGGGACTTTAATCTCAACCAAGACATTCACCCCAACTGGTTGTTTAACAACACGCTGCAGTACAAGTTGGGAGTCAGCACCGCTCACGCCGACACATGTCGCAACTATGCCGTCAACGAGGATAATTTCCTTTTTACATCTCAATTGGGTTACAAGGCAGCCCGCAATTGGTACTACAGTGCCATGCTACAATTCAAGACGCAGTTCTTCAACAACTACAAGAGTAATACCAACGACATGAAGGCGGCATTTCTCTCACCGGGTGAGTTGAACATAGGTCTCGGTATGACCTATAACCACAAGAAGGAAGATGGCACGCGCACATTCTCTCTCGCTATCGCTCCCCTATCCTACAACCTCAAGATTTGTCGCAACATCACTGACCTCGACCCCACTACATTCGGCATCAAGGCCGGTCATCATACCCAAAGCGACTTCGGTAGTAACATTGAAGCGAAACTGATGCTGAAGTTGGGTGCAAATATCACGTGGAACAGCCGTTTTTACACTTTTACCAACTATCAGTACGTTCAAGGCGATTGGGAAAACACATTCGATTTTATCATCACTCGCCACTTGAGTACCAAGATTGCCACTCATCTGCGCTACGACAAGTCACAACCTCGCGACAAGGACTGGAAATACTGGCAATTCAAGGAGATTTTGAGTTTCGGACTCACCTACCGCTTTGCTACAATTTGATGCTTGACGCATCGGAGCAGTGATTGATTCAACAAATTGATTTTTATTAACTCGGTTGACGGTAAATGAAGCCTTTCATCTACATTATCACGTGGTGCTTGTTGCTCTCTATAGGTTCGCTTGGCGCTACAGCGAGCGATCACTTGGATCGTGCGCCACATTTTGTTAAGGGACTTGACGAGGCTACCATGATGCGTTGGTGCGACAGTGCGCCCCTACAGGGCATTGAGGGTGTTTGGTATTATCCCGCCGAGGACTTGACTATGGGAGTGCGCCTCTGCGACTACAGCCACTCTCATAACGAGTGTTTCATCATCGTTGTGCTGGCTTGTGAGAATGACCTTGAATTGATACCGGGCACAGTGATGGGGCACATTGAGCGCAGCGCGGTTGCCGACAAGTTCACACTCACCCTTTACAGTGAACGTGACCGAGTCACCCTGTTGCGCCCGGTTGAAACAGTGGCATCACTCAACCGCGAGGGCA
Source organism: uncultured Porphyromonadaceae bacterium (assembly GCA_937901905.1). GTDB lineage: Bacteria > Bacteroidota > Bacteroidia > Bacteroidales > Muribaculaceae > Sodaliphilus. The sequence continues at coordinate 19,521 of CALDIF010000055.1, forward strand.
ATGAACTCACCTTTGATCCACCACATTGGAACGTGAAAATGAGGGTGAACCTCGCACGCTTCTTGCCCACTATCTTCGGCAAAGTTGCCGGAGTTTCGGTCGTGCCCGAAATCAAACGTGAGCGACTGCCCATCGGCTTCAAGAAAGTTTATCCGTCCACAGCTCACACCTCACACATTGTCTACTTATGAAAGTTCGTGCCACTTTATTGTCGGTCGCACTCGTAGCCCTCGTCGCTACGGCTCAGCGTGTCAAGACCACTACCGATAACCTCACGTTGAATTCCGATGTGGAATTGGCGCGTATTGACTTGACTGTTGAGCCTGACACATCGTTTAGCGTGGTGCAGCCCGACGGCATTCCGGTATTGAAACAGAGCGACATCACGCTGCGCGGATACAGCAAGCGCGTGGGCGACAACAAAGAGAGCGTGTTCGTCACCAATAACACACCCTATAACATCAGCGCGGTGCACTTGCTGCTGCGCTATCGCACTCTCGACGGCACCCTCATCACCGAACGTGATGTCACCTTACATTGCGACATCACGCCCTCGTCGGCCTCCAGGTGTGATTTTCGGTCATTCGACACCCACCACGAGTACTACTACACCGGCAGCGGCAAGTCGCGCAAGAGTGCCGTACCCTACACTGTGTCGTACCACGTGTCAGGCTACGATATCACCGTGGGCAGCCGCCACAGCCGGTAACAAACGGCGACACTCATTACCCTTGAGTGCAGGGCAACGTGATCACCTTTGCAACTCAAAAAACCAAATCTTTGCTAAAGCGCACTTCACCGGCAAGCGTCGGAAATTTCAACGTGAGAAACATGGCATCGGTCAACATTGCCGTCACGTCTGTATCTATTGCCTGATGTTCGGCATCTATCCACAACAGGCTATAGTAACCGGCAAACTGTGTTCGTCGCAAACGCCCTTTAAGCATTCCTACGCTCCATTGGGACGCATTGACCTGCGCCCCGTCAACGTACACGATGTCATAACCGCTATCACTCGCGACCAATGCCACGCGATAACGACCACCCAGGCGAGCCTTACTCTCGTCGAGGTCTCGGTCAAGATAAGTGTAAAAGCCCTCGTTGATGTCGGTAGACATTTCAAAATGGGCACCTAAAGTTTCAACAGTCCAATCGAGGTCATCAATGATGTGTTCAGCCTCGGTCACGGTGAGCATGGTACGTTCAATGCTCATCAATGCAGCACTGCCGGCAACAAGTCCCACGCTCACGACCGATACTGCTCGGGACACATCAACCGTGCCGACGGCACTCAAGGTGTGACGTCCCACTAACACAACCACGTTATCGCCCTTCACATCAACGGCAAGACCCGTCAAGCCGTCGTACAGGTCAACGCGATCATCAATCGTCCACCTTGCCAACACGGTTGAAGAGCCCTCCACATGACGTGTCACCACAATATCGGCAAGACGACGATCGTTAACATCGTCGCCCGGGGCGGTGTCATAGCAGGACATCATCACGGTTGTCGTGTCGCCGTCCGAAATGTTGAAAGCCAATCCGCATGAAGTGGTGTCACGATGTTTTTTCTTGCCGGTGGAGTCAACGTATCCGTAGCGATGTCCGATATGATTGTGCGTATTGGCAAAGCGAACCACATACCTGTAACCGGTGCTGACAATGCCAACACTGTCGAGACACACGATGTCATCGGCTCCTTGATTATCAATCACGAGGCGGTTGTCAACAACAACGGTGAACGGTTGGCTACCCAAGCCTGCAAAGTTGTTACTCGCCATCGAGTAACGGGTAAGAGCATTAGCATCGGGTGACAACAACACCGCCATGCACGCCGTCAATATCTGTAATAGCCGTTTCATCGTCCCAAAGTTATACATATTTTCCCAAACCCCAAAATAAATTTCGGGTACACTCATTTCAGGCTTCATGCTCCTCGCCTCTACCAATGAGATTTATAAAAGAAAAACCTTTCAACCAATCCTCTATACTCAATGAGTTACCAAACTTAGCCTTGATATTCCTGCGTCTGTTATCTACACTTCGCACATTATACAATCCCAGATATAGACAAATGATATAGTCGGGGAACTGCATGGCAACAAGCATAATAAACTTGATATCCGCTTCACTTAGCAGGGGCGTGATTTGGTGTAAGGCAGCAATCGCTCCGGGATATATCGCATTAAATGAGGATTCGGCCTGAGTCCAAAAATCGGCATCAGGCTCAAGGCGGTTATTTAGATAGAAATCGTTGATATTGTTGTTGGAAGAACGGCTGCCATGCTTGGCAATAGTCAAATTAAAATTCCTCGCCAATAATGCGTACTGCTCCATTAAACGTGTATATAGGCTAAGCATACGTTTACGATAATCATCACGATTATCTCTTTCAATATCATAGTTGCGTTGAACATCTACCAACTGGGTGTTAATTTCCGAAATCAACACTCCTGATTTTTTAATTTGATTTAATAACTCTTGTTCTCTCAACAAGCGCACATGCCTGTATAGCAAGAAAATTTATAGGATCGCCCGAATACTTATCATCGCAAGATGTGTGTATAACAAATGCTATTAGCACTGAAAACAACACGAGCAATATTTTTAACGTCTTTCTCATCATTGCTGACTTTGGGATTAATTAAACATATTATCGTTTGCATTGCAAAGGTACAACAATTATCCCGAACCGCAATGGATTTACCGTTGCACAAGTCAAAGTACAACACACTGTTTGTCAACAACATACGTTCCTCGAACGTGCATTCGTCAACTCTTGGTGTGCACCACCATGATAAAGGAAGCCGTTTCTATAACAAATCACGTCCGGTCGCTTCATAACAATTACTTTGTAAGAGAAATAATGCGAGATGACAAGTTGCCACCTCGCATTATTAAAAGATGTATAAAATAAGTAATAGAATTTCAGTCTTTAATCACACGGCAAGCACCACGATAACGACGGCTGTAATATGTCTCGTTGCTGCGGCTCTCGGTGATACCGGTGTGACATGCAGCGTGAATGAAGTTGAACGTGTTATCATCGTTCACACGCGTCACGATACCCACATGACCGATACGACGACCTATAGCACGACCGGCGAAGAACACGAGATCGCCGGGCTGCAAGTCCTCACGTTCCACGCGAACACCGTCGTTCACTTGACCGTAACTCGTGCGAGTGAGGTTATAACCGAAACGCTTGAACACGTAACTTGTGAAACCCGAGCAGTCGAAACCGCGAGGCGAAGCCATACCGTAACGGTAAGGCACACCACGAAAGGTGAACGCGTAGTCTAATAACTCGTCCACGATGCTGCGCCGGTTCAACTGATTTTGTTCTATCTGTTCCAAGACGGTTCCCCGCTTGGCGAGTTCTTGAGCCGTAGCGACATTGCCACCCACCGTTATCATCACGACAACGATGATTGCAGTCAATGTCAATTTAAATCTGTTTATAGTCATAAAATGTTGTTTTGCTGATTTTCGCAATGCAAATTTACTGTTTACACCTTGTTGACACAAGCACCGTAAACATTTATAAACATTTACATTTGTAAACTGTTTTATTGTATCAACGGCGACAGTTAACTATATCAGTACGTTTGGGAAACGACACTCACACATAAGTCATAAAACACACAAAACAGCAAATTCAACATTTTTTAACAAAATTCAACGTATATTGGGTAACTGCCCACACGGTATCCGGTCAAACTATTGACATCACTCACAGTTATCGCATTGCAAACTTAGCACACACCTGCCAAACGAATGGCGAACCTCTTGACAGTCACTTTCACGAAACTCGCTTTTAAACAATTCACGTTGGCTGTGTGCAACCGGTTACACACAGCCAACGTGATGTCTTAGAGTCTTGAAGTTAATGAGTCGTTCACAGCGCGATTGCCGTCTCGAGCGCGAGACGCATCATGTCGCGGAACGAATTTTGACGATCCTCGGCACTCAACACCTTCTTACTCACAAACGAGTCACTGATAGTGAGCAAACAAGCCGCATGTTTACCTAACACGTTAGCATTGTGGAAGAGTGCGAAACTCTCCATTTCAACGCAGTCCACACCGGTGCGCGCTACTATCTGCTCCCATGTTTCACCATTGGGACCACCGTAGAAGACATCGCTCGAGTGCACTTTACAGGGCGTGCACTTGATGCCGAGTTCAACAGCCTTTTGCTTGATAACCGCATTAATCTTCGCGCTTGGAGCAATCTCATGGTCTGTCACACCGTTGTGCACGAGGGCGTAAGACGAGTCGCTGTAAGCACTGTCGGCCACGACCACATCTTGCACCTCAAGACGAGCGGTGTAACTGCCGGCACTACCGATGCGAATAATATTCTCAACACCGTACTCGGTGTATAACTCATGACTGTAGATGCCGATACTGGGCATACCCATTCCGCTTGCCATTACCGACACGGGTACACCCTTGTAAGTCCCGGTGAAGCCGTATATGTTACGAACCGATGTCACTAACTGCGGATTATCAAGAAAATTCTCAGCCACAAACTTGGCGCGCAGGGGGTCACCCGGCATAAGCACCGTCTTGGCGAATGCGCCCTCGGGCGCGTTGTTATGAGCAGTTGCCATAAGTCAATTACAGTTTTAAAAGGTTATTGTGATATTCATTCTTGCAAATGTAGTAAAAAAAGTTGATTATGTATCACTGTCGCCGCAACTTTTTCATTTCTTTGCATCTTCATGCAGAATTTTCATGCGTTCGGGATCGCCGACTATCCACAGCACATCACCGACTGCAAAGGTCAACTGCGGTGTCGGTTGCAGGTAGTCGACATCATCGCCGACACCGCGTTGCACTGCGACAAGCAGTGCGCCGTAGTCCTCGCGCAATCGTCCCTCGAGCAACGTCTTGCCCACCAACGGCGATGTCTCAGGCAAATCGAAATGGACAAACCGCGCCTCGCCGGTCGACTCGGTACTTGTGCTTGATGCCTCGACAACGGGCAGGAAGTTGCTAATGTTTTCCTCGGTGGCAATCACCCCGAGAATGTCACCCGGGAAAATGCGCGTGTCGCCGCTCGGCACGGGATATAACTGCCCGGCGCGCTCGATATTGACGAGGTTGACACCGTAACGACGGCGCAAATCGGCATTACGCAGTTTTTCACCCACGAACGTACAGCCGTAACCCACAGTCATGTAGGCAAGGTGCAAGTCACTCACGAGATTGTTGCCGTGTCCGGTGCGACGATACTCGGTCGCATTCACGTTGCCCATGAAACGGCTCTCGATTGACGACAAACGACGGCGCAACATCGGACGAAACAGCAACAAGCCCGCCAATAGTATCACCACCGACGTTATCGCCGTCACCCGCAACGAGAACACGTTGCCTAACGTGGCGATGATAGCCATCATGGTCACTATCACACTCAAAATTGTCATCACCACGAGAGGCACATAACTCACCTTGCCACTCAACTCCAACAAACGCTCCAACTCGCTACGTCGCGCGGCAGGTGTAATGATGGCATATAAGAACGGCGAAATCACCACGAGCGTGGCAACCGCGCTCGCCAACTCTCCCCACGGCGAGCCTAATTTCCCGGCGAGAAGCGGCAACACATAGTTGGTCATCACGAGTATCGTCGCTATAGTTACGGCTCCGTATATAGCAAGGCGCATGAAATAACGCTTGGCAACAGCAACCCAAATACGACGCGCCTCACCGGCCTCGTTAACATTGGCTTGGCTACTATAACCGTCAAGCACGCGTTTCCAACGTTCGGGCAAGCGTGCCGCCACGAATTCATAAGCCGGCTCGGCTCCCTTAACGAAGAATTGGGTCGTGAATATCGTTATAACACTCACCGCCACAATCACCGGCAATATCTCGTCACTCAACACGCCATGGCTCTTGCCGAACTTGGCGATGATAAACGAGAACTCGCCGATTTGGGTCAAGGTAAAGCCCGCTTCCATAGCAATCTTGAGCGGTTGACCCGTAACGAGCATACCGAAGGTGCCGAAGGTCATCATACCCACTATAACGACAAGAGCGAGTAGCACTATCGTGCCGATGTTGCCTATGATAACCTCGGGGTTCACCATCATGCCTATTGAGATAAAGAACACTGCGCCGAACAGGTCTTTTATCGGAGCCGTGATGTGCTCGATGCGCTTTGCCTCAACAGTGCCGGCAAGAATGGAACCCATCACGAATGCCCCCAACTCGGCGCTCGAGAATAATTGGTCGGCCGTCAACGCCATCATGAAGCACAACCCTATCACCAGCACGAGCATACTCTCATCGCTTATCAACGACTTGTAACGCTTGAAAACGCTCGGCACCACGTAGATGCCAACCACAAACCACACTATCAGGAAGAACGACAACTTCAAGATGCTTTGAACTATCTCACCGCCATTGACCCTATCCTCGGCCACGCTCGACAGTATCACCAGCAACACCACAGCCACGAGATCCTCAATGATAAGCACCGCGAACATGACCGGTACATATCGCCGTTGCATCATCTTCAAGTCGGTGAGCGTCTTCAATATAATCGAGGTACTGGAAGTGCATAGCATACCACCCAAGAAGATACTGTTTTTAGTGTCGAACCCCATCATTGACTTGCCCACAATGAAACCTAACGCCAACATACCGGTCACCATAATCAGCGTTGTGACGAAGGCTCCCGAACCTGCCTGCAACAACTTTTTCAGGCTGAACTCCAATCCTATAGAGAACAAGAGAAAGATGACACCGATTTCAGCCCAAAACTCAATGTTCTCGACATTGACGATGTCGGGCAGAAAAGCGAAGTAAGGACTCGCAAGAAAACCGGCAACAATATAGCCGAGCACAACAGGCAACTTGAGGCGACGAAATATCACCGTGGAAATCGCTGCCAGTATCAATATCAATGCAAGGTCTTTAATCAGGTTCTCCATTATGTGCTTGTTTATTCGATTAACGGGTGAAGGGTAAGATGAAACTCGCTTCGCTCGCAGTATACAGTTATAGTTGAAACCGTGAGGTGTGTAAGGTGATATTTGCCGTTAACCTCCAAACTCGCGGTGTATAAAGTGTGGCACTTGATACGCCGAAATCACAAATTCATCTCGTTTGTCAGGGTGGCACTGGCGAGGTTGTATTTCTCACCTATCGCGGCAAATAATGCACCGGTGTCGGGGGCATTGCGGGTGCGTACCATAAAATTCACTATGGTCAACTGGGAGTCGTAGTCGTACTTGACGAACTCATCGCTCGTGTGGACATTATATTGCTTGAGTAATGAGCGCGCCGGCTCGATGTCACTCACGATACCGTGTATCTTCAAGCGTATTATCTTGGCTTCCCATAACAGCCCGGCACGCTGTTCCAATTCCTCAATGTTGACGAGAATGAAAATTATCAACACAGTGGCTATAATCGAAATCAAGTACATGCCTGCACCCACAGCCAGGCCGATACACGCCGTCATCCATATACCGGCAGCCGTTGTCAAGCCACGCACCGAGCCTTTCATCTGGATAATGGCACCGGCTCCGAGGAAACCCACACCGCTTATCACCTGCGCCGCCACACGCCCCGGGTCACCGTTCTTGACCATGAAAAACTCCTGCGGTATATATATCGAAATCAACATCGCCAGTGTTGCACCCATCGAAATCAAGGCAAACGTGCGCAGTCCGGCAATCTGCCCTTTGCGCCGTCGTTCAAGTCCTATCATGGCACCTAACATCAGGCTCAGCACCAACTTCACCAACGCGTTAACCACGTTCACGTCATCACTAAATACAAGTTCGATTAATGTGTCCATAAGCGGCATTTCGAAAAAAACTTCGCAAAATTACTATTTTTCAAGCGCAAATGAGTAATTTTGCATTAAATTTATCAAAATACGTTTATCATGCCACGCAATAAAGCAGAACTTACTTCGATACATCACCTCGGCAATAAGGTCATCGACTACGCTGCCGACTACTCACCCGACACCCTCGAAGCCTTTGTCAACAAGCACCCCGAGAACGATTACCTGGTCACGCTCGACTGCCCCGAGTTCACATCGCTGTGTCCTGTCACCGGTCAACCCGACTTCGGGCACATCGTCATTCGCTACATTCCCGACGAACTCATGGTGGAAAGCAAAAGCCTCAAACTGTATCTGTTCGGATTTCGCAACAACGGTGACTTTCATGAGGATTGTGTGAACATCATCATGAAAGACTTGCTAAAATTGATGAGACCGCGCTACATTGAGGTTGAGGGCAAGTTCAATCCTCGAGGCGGCATTGCCATCATTCCGTTTGCCAACTACGGTGACGAGGCTCACCGTGAATTGGTGCAAACACGATTGTCGGCACAGATGAACAAATAAGATGAAAGACGCGCTGATAATACTATCGGGTGGAATGGACTCGGTGACGCTTTTGCACGAGCGCTCGAGCGAAATTGCGCTTGCCGTGACCTTTGATTACGGTTCGCTGCAAAACGACCGTGAACGACCTTTCGCACAACTCCACTGCGAGCGGCTCGGCATTCCCCACATCGTCATTCCGCTCACATTCATCAAGCAATACTTCAAGAGTGCCATGCTCGAGAATGCCGATGCCATTCCCGACGGACGCTACGACGACGAGTCGATGCGCTCGACCGTAGTTCCGTTTCGCAACGGGATTATGCTCTCAATAGCGTGTGGCATTGCCGAGAGCAATGACCTGCGACGTGTCATGATAGCCAACCACGCCGGTGACCACGCCATATATCCCGATTGTCGCGACGCGTTCATCACCGCCATGAGTGCCGCCACATCGGCGGGCACCTACGTCGGCATCACGGTGGACGCGCCTTACACCACGCTTACAAAAGGCGACATCGCCCGGCGAGGTAAAGCCTTAGGCATCAACTATGCCGAGACTTACAGTTGCTACAAGGGTGGTGAGCGACACTGCGGCACATGTGGCACATGTGTTGAGCGGCGCGAGGCAATGCTCGAAGCCGGCATTGACGACCCCACAATTTATCTTGCTTGAGCACAATGTACACCGAATTCACTTGCGCGTCCGACATCTGTAAGACTGCCAACGAATGGGGATTTCTGCCGTTTTTCAAGGGAGAAATCCCCGAGTTTTCTATCGAAGAGTTCACCCCGGGCGACTTGTGGTTCAGCAACACGGTGGAAGGACCGTGGGAATGGAAGACCGAGTGTATCACCGACGGCGCACTCGCTTACGGCAAGTTTTACCGTGGTAAAGCGTGCTATGTGAGCATGCGTTTCTACCCTCACTTGCTGAACTATCGTCGTGCTACTTATACCCTCACCGAACAAGAACAACATGTGCTCAACGTGTTGCAGGATCATCGCTGGCTGCTCAGCCGTGACCTGAAGCGGTTGTCGGGCTACACACCGCGACCGAGAGCACCACGCGAACAAAATCCCCTCTTGCGCGCTGCCGCTCGCAAGAGCCGTGCACCCCTACACGACGACCGCGTTGAAGCGTTCGACACAGCCGTCACGCGCCTGCAAATGGCAGGACGCATATTAATCAGCGACTTTATCTATAACATCGACCGCAACGGCAAGCGTTACGGCTGGAGTGTGGCACGCTACTGCACTCCCGAAGATTTCTTCGGTGCCGATGCGCTCGCTGTAAACTGTACACCCGAACAATCGGCACAACTGCTGCACGACCGGCTAACATCGTTACTACCCCAAGCGAGTGTCCGACAAATCGACCGTATCATCGGTTGAACACGTTTTTCATGTCGTTAATTGTTTAGAGCCGACGTTGTTAACCGATTTATCGCCCTCTTGTGCTAACAGACGCAAAGAAACGACAATAGACACGAGCATTTTACGAGAGGTATAGACGTGTGTGTTTAAGTGAAATTATGCGCTTTGTCAATATAATATATACTTTGTCGATATATATATTCGATATATTTATTTAAGTTTTTGGGGAATTTCGGAAAAAATTTGGTTGGTTTCAGAATGTTTTATACCTCTGCAGGGTAGTTGTGGCTTGTGGCAGTCACGAGTGATGTCACACAGGCTCGCACCACTCAATACAATGGTTACCGAATACGACATATTATCACAAGGGGCATCACTCGCACCGTTAGTGCGAGCAATTACCCCCCCCGTAACTCGCTGCTACATAGGCAATTATGAAGATTTGTCAAACCACCCTTGCCGTAGATTTACTGCGGCAGGGGCGGTTTGTCGTTGTTTTTAGTCAACACACCTGAATTATAAATTACTTTATTATAATATAATTATAAAATAATTTGATATGAGAAAATTTTTACTCCTATCCTCGTTGTGAAGATATTGATATGGGGGCTAATGTGTTCCTAAACGCGGCGACAGCAAAGTGCACGTTGCACGTCAAGCCCACGAGCCTCAGCACATATCAAACTACCGAACAGTGGAAAGACTTTTTCAACAAAGTCGGCGACCTCGAGGACGAGGACTACAATCCGCTCGACGTGAACGGCGACGGCAAGGTGAACGCGGCCGATGCTAACGTCATCATAGCCGAGATTCTCGCTCACCCCGATGGTGACGGCAACAAGAAGTACGACGTGAACAACGATGACAAGGTGAACGCGGCTGATGCTAACGTCATCATCGCCTACATTCTCGCTCACCCCGATGAATAACAGGTCTCATTGAAATATCACACGAGGGCGCGGAAATCTGCGCCCCCGTGTTTTCTTACCACCCTACTCTGACCATTTCTTCCAAAACGTAGCGTTGCAATTCGGAAGATACCGATGTTCCCAAACCTCAATTTGCCCTCAGCTCGGATTTTTCGGAATTCAACGATATTTGCCTGATTATTAATAATTTATATCACAATGTTTTTGATGTGCAAACAGCGTACAAACATTTTGGTATTATTTTGCCGCTATTGCAACTTGTGGCATCTTTATTGTTCATGTGTGATTTCTGTGCAACTGCACACTTTTCACACACAAGCTATTGGTCAATTATGAACCGGAAGCCGCATTTACCGAGATCATCGTGTTGTGCTTGTTGTGTGCTGCTTGCAATTTCGGCGGGTATGAACCGGAAGCGCGCATAAATCTTTTGTCGAGATTATACTTTGTCGATGCCCTGTCACTTGCATTTAATTTGCATTTTCAACTGCCCGAATACGCCCCGAATTTTTCATTCGAACTTTCCCCAAAATTTAAAATTTTACACTCAAATCATCGCGCTTTTAAATGCATAATCCACTGACGATGAGCGACAAAGAAATTTTTGAGCGGTAGACGGGACTCGAACCCGCGACCCTCAGCTTGGGAAGCCACCGACAATTTGACGCAACAGCCAGATTATTAAATTATTTTGCTATCGCTTTTTTCGTGTACAAGGTAACGTACAAGGTCGCAACTTCGCACCTTGTACAAGGCCTTGTTTACACGACCTTGTACCTTTTTACTGTTCGACTTGTTTAAGCAGGATTGCATGACAACGGCTCACCTCGGTTTCAAGTTCCTTGATGCGCTCGTCGCGCCGTTCAAGCATATCGAGCAGACGGTTGATGGTGGACTGCTGCTCGCTAATCCTGTCCTCAACCTCATTGTGAGCCTCGATAACCGCTTTCTCCTCTGGCGTGGGAATGAAATACGGCTCAATGTCCGCTATGCCTAATACGGATTGTAACGCCTTGATGAATGCTTCGGGTGGTGCCACCCGGGCATTTTCAATCTGTGAAATGAAACTCTGCGGGTACTTTGTCAGTTCCGCAAGGCGCTGCTGGGTGACTTTGTAGTCCTTCCTAATGCGCTGTAAATCAAGATTTCTTGCCATTTCTAAAATCCAACCTTAAAAAATTATCAAAAATTTTCATATAATTATAGATGATTATTCCAATAATTATATATACCTTTGCGGTCGAATTGTTACTTGCTTTGCCACGAACGATGTCAACTGCATTGTTTTCGCCTGCAAAGTTACAAACAATTTTTGATTATAACAAAATTTATAACGATTATTTTTAATTTTAGTAACGATTAACTTGATAATCAATAACGCTAAATTAGTTAAACGTATGGCAAACAAGACATTAAAAGATTTTTACGAGGAGCGAAAAAATATGCCTACACCTGCCGACGAGTTCGTTGCCAAACTTTGCGAGGTGACGCATCGCCGTGAAGTGACCGTCAGAGGTTGGCTCTCCGGCAAGTTCCGCCCTGACATCAACACGCAGATTGTGCTTGCGCAGTACCTGCACACAGACACTGATTCCTTGTTCCCACCCCTAAACGATTGAGCTATGGTAACATCTGAACCTGTTGTAAACAAGTCGGGCAGGTACTCTTTAGAGGAGACCGCCAGACTGCTCGGTGTTCACCGCAACACCATATTGAAGTATGCCAACTCCGGCAAATTGCTTTTCACGGTACGCCGAGGCACATCGCGCAAGTGCTTTTCAGGTGCTGAAATATTACGCTTCTGGAGAGCGACGTTTTGAACTATGATTGGATGGATTGCGCTTTACCGTTCCATCATGGAACATTGGATTTGGAACACGTCGTCACGACGGCTCCAAAGGTGGATTGACCTGCTGTTCCTCGCCTCGTGGAAAGACCGTGAGGTGGGCTTCGGAAGCACGATGGTTAACCTGAAACGTGGGCAGATTGTCATAAGTCAGAGAATGTTGATGAGCCGCTGGAAAACCAACAACACTACCGTCAAAACCACGCTGAAACTGTTTGTTGACAACAGCATGATTCAATGCCAGAGCACCAGGAACTACATGATCATAACCGTGACCAACTATGACAAGTACCAGCGACTGTCAACTTTGGCAAGAGCGTTATCAGTTGAGCAACAAATTTCGGAACTTTCACCCCTGCCGAACGGTGATTTATTAGCCGAAAATTTGTCCCGGGAAACGCCCGAATCCGAACACTTGCGGGTACAGAAACGGGTACAAAAACAGACACCAATAGAACAAGATAATAATATAATAAATAACAATAAACTTGATGTTGTTGATGACGCGCGAGCAAAGAAGTTTTTGGATGAGGTTTTAAGCCAAGCCAAAACCGAGCAGGGCTGCATCACATACAAGATAACCCCGGAGCAATACAAGGCTCTCGCAGAAGAAATCGTCAACGGCTGGCTGTTCGCCAACGAGCAGGACTGGTCGCTGAAACATTTCGCAAACACCATGCGCATCAAGTCAAGTGAATACAAACGAGATAAAACCGAACATGGGCGACGTACCACAAGAAATCAAGAAGATAATCATGAGGGCGGCTCGCAGCCAAATCCCCTTTCAAGAGCAAAAGTACACCGAGCAGATGAGTAAAATTGACTTTAACCTTGAAGCCGAGTTTTTCCGAAAGGCAATACTGGAGGTTGAACCGAACTTCAACATCGAGAAAGCCGACAAGCGCATTCTCAACAGCATCTTCGCCTGGGTGTGGAAAAGCAGCGGCATGAACTCGCTCGGGCTGGACTTCAACAAGGGATTGTTTTTCTACGGCTCGCTGGGACGTGGCAAGACCATGACACTGCTCGCACTGCGAAAATACCTCATCGGGCTGCATAACCGCATCTATCGGCTCAATCGTGTTGACTACCGATTGGGGACGTTCTGGATGTCGGCAAGTGAACTTGCCAACCTATACGCCGCCGACGGACAACCGGCACTGACGAGATTCTACGACCGTGATTGCTGCCTGTTCATTGACGAGCTGGGACGCGAGCCGAACCCGGCAAACAATTTCGGAACGAAACTGGACGTCATTCAGTTCTTGTTGCAGATGCGCTACGACCACCGCCATACCAGCGTCACCCACATCACAACCAACTTGTCGCTCGAAGACATGGCGCAGGTCTATGGCAACTATATCGCAGACCGGTGCCTTGAATTGTTCAACTTCATCGAGTTCAGGGGCGAGAGTTTCAGACGGTGAGCTGCCGCAGGTCTTTTCACGAACAAAACGGACAATGTAAATTTGCCCATCATGAGCGGGATTTTAATATATATAAAACTGGAACCGTGGCTCGCACAATGGGTCATGAATGAGCAGGGAGGCAACCCGATTCGCTTCAACCGAAAGTCTACCGAGCACAACATCCTCCAGACTTTCCTCATCAGGCTGCCTTATGGCTCTATGCCAAACCTGCCCGGGGAGAACAAGGTGCCCATCGAGCTGCCACACTTCAAGCACAAGGACGTGAGAGTTTACAACTACCTGCCGAGAAAGGCGCAGAACGCCTTGAAGCGGTGCATACGCAACCGCTTCGTGATTGACCTGTGGCAAGACCTGCACCAGTTCGGCTACATAGGTAAACGGAAACAAGACTTGATTTATGCGTGGATGGAGGCTCACGGCATCACACCCACTGAAACCAACTTCTTTGCCCTGCAAAAAATCTATCAGCGGAAACGTGAAGCCTACCGCAAGCAGAAATTCAAGGAAAATCTTCCCGACTTTGGTCACTGAAAATCGGAGAGTTTCCGCCACTTTTATCAACTTTATTCAACTTTGTGCAAAACATGAAGATAACTCAATCACTGCCAGGCATTAAGTTTATCGGCTTCGTCGAATCCGACAAACTGCAACGTGAAATGATGCTCAAAGCACTCGCCAACTTGCCGGTGGGCATCTTCACCGACATCACGCCGATAGTGTTCTGCGGTGTGCCCACCTGCGAGGCGGTATCTACGTATAACAACAACGGCAGGATTGAGCAAACCACTCTGCGCTTCAAGACCCTCGACGCACTGCCCACAAGCCGACACGTCGCCTTTATCGTCACAGACTGCAACGGACAGTCCTACGTCATCGGGCAGCGTGAGAAGCCTCGCCCTATCGTGAAAGTCACGCGCGACACAGGAACGCCTGACGGCGATCCTGCCGTCGCCACGGTCGAGGTCACGCTCTATGCGCAGAAGTCGTTAATCCCCTGCAATATAAGCATGTTATTTTAGATATTCATTTTGTAAAAATCCAACCTTTTTACAATCAGGGCGGCTGTCGTTGTGAAACGATGGCCGTCATCTTTATTTGACCCTCAATCTCGATTAGATAAAATTGGCTGCACCTTAACAAATTCAAACCTGTTTGATTTGTATTCGGTTTGCTCAATTTTTGAGGAGAGGGGTGTTCGTAACCTCACGGCTTGTTTTACGGCTCTTGGGCAAGGGTGCTTTGATG
>CALDIF010000056.1 GCA_937901905.1 uncultured Porphyromonadaceae bacterium
CGACCACCGAGATCTACACTCTTTCCCTACACGACGCTCTTCCGATCTTGTATTTGAGGTACCCCGAGGGGATTAGAATGAAAGAAATTGTGGATTGTCAAGATGAGATGAGAATTATTTACAGGGCAATCAAGCGCGGTTTGCCACTACCGCCGCCAAGTAGCACAGTCGTTGATGATGAACTCTTTTTCACACGACCGTCGCAGCATATACTGGATTTGTGCAATCCTGCAAATAATTCTCTCAATGAGAAGGTCGCTCGCGTTAAACAAGCGTTTGTTACCCATTTTCATGATCGCATTGCGAGCAATTATTACATCACCGGTACTCGCGGCGAGGCGAAGCGTATCACCCTGCCGCGCGAACTCGTCACGTGGGAGTAGTGTGTGGTGCATGGAGCCATAACCTCGCCACCGCTTGTATCAGTTGTCTTGCATCTCGTTGAGAATGTAATAAAGTATCGTGTTCACGTCAGCCACGTTGACCTTTTTTGTTGTCGGTGGGAGACACAACGGAGAACAACACTAAGTTGTAATTCGTTGAAAATAAGCGAGCCTATATACAAATAGACTCGCCTAATAACAAACAGTTGTGATCCGCTTGGGGCTCGAACCCAAGACCCCATCCTTAAAAGGGATGTGCTCTACCTGCTGAGCTAGCGGATCGACCTTATCGCTGATTATGACGATACACAACTTGGCGTTGCCACAAAAAGCGGTGCAAAAGTAGTATATTTTTTTGAAATGACCAAGTGTTTGGGTCGATTTTTATTTCTCTGCCACGATTTTGCAAATCTCAATGATGGTTTGCATTGCTTTTTCCATCGATTGGACCGGCACATATTCGAAGCGACCGTGCATGTTCATGCCACCGGCGAAGATGTTGGGGCAGGGCAGTCCCTTGAAGGACAGTTGAGCGCCGTCGGTGCCGCCGCGAATGGGTTGCACCTTCGCAACCACGCCGGCGCGCTCCATGGCTTGCTTGGCAATGTCGATAACGTACATTACAGGCTCGATTTGCTCACGCATATTGTAGTACTGATCCTTGATTACGGCAGTTGCACAACCCGGGAACTCGCAGTTGACCTTGTGGCACAAGTGCTCAATCTCGCGTTTGCGACTTTCGAAGCGAGAGCGGTCGTGGTCGCGCAAGATGTAATGGAGTGTGGTCTCTTCTACGGTGCCCTGCATCGAGATTAAGTGGTAGAAGCCCTCGTAACCCTCGGTGTGCTCGGGCGTTTCCCAACGGGGCAACATGGCGGCAAATTGTGTGGCAACGCGCATTGAGTTGAGCATCTTGTGTTTGGCGGCACCCGGGTGAACGTTCAAGCCCTTGAATGTAACCTTGGCACTCGCGGCATTGAAATTCTCGTATTCCAATTCGCCAACGGCTCCACCGTCCATCGTGTATGCCCATTCGGCACC
Organism: uncultured Porphyromonadaceae bacterium; assembly: GCA_937901905.1. Lineage (GTDB taxonomy): Bacteria > Bacteroidota > Bacteroidia > Bacteroidales > Muribaculaceae > Sodaliphilus. Next base: position 1,425 of record CALDIF010000056.1, read on the forward strand.
GAATTTTTCCACATCGAAGTGGTGGGCTCCCATGCCGATTTCCTCGTCGGGGTTAAACCCGATGCGTATATCACCGTGCTTGACCTCGGGGTGTTGTTGCAACCACACCACAGCCGAGATGATTTCGGCAATGCCGGCTTTGTCATCGGCACCGAGCAAGGTGGTGCCGTCGGTGACGATGAGTTCTTGACCCACATAGTCATTCATCTCGGGAAATTGTGTGGGGCTGAGGGTGAACTCCCCGTTGAGGGCGATGTCGCCACCCTCGTAGCGGACTATGCGAGGTTTCACGTCGTGACCGCTCATGTCGGGTGCTGTGTCCATGTGGGCAATGAAACCGATTACCGGTACGTCGGGGGTGTTGCCCGGCAGCGTGGCGAATAGGTAACCGTTGTCGTCAAGGCTGATGTCACTCAGCCCGATCTCGCGTAACTCCTGTTCGAGCGCGCGAGCGAACACCATTTGCCCGGGTGTGGATGGCGTGAGGTTGGTCAACTCGTCGCTCTGGGTGTCAAACTTGACATATTTCAAAAATCGTTCAACAAGTGTAGTCATATATTCAATCGTTTTAGTGTTTTTTACAGGTGTGATGTATACAACGAATGATGGGTTGATTGCGTCTCCTTAATTGACTTGAACAATAAGGTAGTTGCTCAGTTCCCAGAAGGCTGCCGCGTTGGTAATGCGTAGTGACTTGGTGTTGCCGTTGTCAATGATTTGATATGAGCCGTCGGGGTGTTTCGACAGTACTTTAGCCTTCTTGCTGTGCAGGTTCAGTGTGGTGAGTTGTCGCTTGTCGGCTTGGGTGAAACTCGCCTTCTCGTAGTCGCCTTCCATGATTTTGGTCTTACGCAGGAAACCGCTTTCTATCACTTTTGCTGCTTTGAGTTCCTTGCTCGTGCCGATGATGTAGTAGCATGTGTTGAGTTCATCGCGCGTGCGCTCGGTCTCCTCACGTGCTTGCTCGCGCTGCTCGACAACAGCCTCGTTAACCACACGCAGGCTGTCGACATCACGATTGAGGTTGGTGATATCTTGCTTTGCTTGGGCGAGTTGTGACGTGAGTGATGTGATGATTTCTTGTTGGTCGGCAAGTTGGGTCTTGAGGCTCTCAATGTTGCGCTTGAGCTCCTCGGTGTAAGCCGATGAAGATTGTAACCGCTTTTCGAGGTTGGCAAGGCGTTGTTGCCGCTCGGCAATTGACTGTTGAATTAGTTTCATGTCATTGCGCAGTTGTTGTTTTTGGCTCGCAGTCTCTTTGGCGAGGTTGCTGCTTGCCACGATTTGTTGCATGTCCTTGATTTTCACCAAGCCGTCGCCAATCTCGTTCATCAGTGACAGCAGGGTGTCTTTCTCGGCATTGGCACGCGTCAGTGAGTCCAACAACGCCTGTGAAACGTTGTCGGCTGTGACCGTTGTCGGCTGTGGCTTATCGCCGGTACATGCTGTCATGAGCATCACCAATGCGAGCATCAATAGATTAATGTGTTTCATCGTTCGTATCTGTTTGATTATTATGTTGCTTGAAACGGGCGTATTTGTCGGTGTGCCGGCGTTCGCCTTCGGGGGCTCCCGCCACGACAATGACAATTTCGCCTCGAGCCGGAGTGGCTGTGAAGAACTCGGCGAGCGAACGCAACGTGCCGTGTACCGTGGTGTCGTGCACCTTGCTGATCTCGCGACACACCGATGCCTCGCGCTCATCGCCCATCACTTCGGCCAACTGCTCCAATGTCTTCACTACACGCGTGGGTGACTCGTAAAACACCATTGTGCGAGTCTCGGCAGACAGAGTCGCCAAGCGTGTGGCACGACCTTTCTTAATGGGCAGGAAACCCTCGAAGGTGAAACGTTCGCATGGCAAACCGCTGTTTACAAGTGCCGGCACGAACGCCGTCGCACCGGGTAATGTTTCTACCGTGATGCCCCGACGGCGGCACTCGCGCGACAACAAGAAACCGGGGTCGCTGATGCCCGGTGTCCCGGCATCGCTCACCTGTGCTATCGTGTGACCGGCGAGCAACATCTCTACAATCGGGGTGACAGTGTCGTGCTCGTTGAACTTGTGGTGGCTGCGCATAGGTGTCGTGATGCCGAAGTGACGCATCAGCACACTACTGGTGCGTGTGTCTTCGGCAAGTATCAGGTCGGCACTGTTGAGCACCTCCACGGCACGTGGTGTCATGTCTTGCAGGTTGCCCACCGGAGTGGGAACTATGTATAACTTGCCTGCCATTACTCGAGGTGATGACGAATGACGGTCATGAAGTCAGCCACAATTTCGTCGTCACGATCCCAACCGAGTTTGTCGTAGAAATAGGCTTCGGCTTCGGCGAGTGATGACATACTTTCGACAAGCGACAAACTGTCGTTCATCAGCGTGGCATTGCCGGCGAACAACTCTCGTTGAAATCTGAAGCGGTCGTTGAGTGAAAACGCTTTACGCAGGTCTTGCGATAGGGTGCGGTGCAGTTTCTCGTCCACGCGCATCGCTTCGCGGTGTTCGCTATGGTGTGCATCGCTCTCGACGATTATGGTAGTTTCGTTTTGTTGAACTTTTGCCGGCTCTACATAGCCCTGCGAACCGAATATCTCGCGGTCAACGTCGGTCTCATCGCGCAGGGGCAACTCGTTCTCGTCGCGCTCGTCGCTTGTAGGCTCGGTGTCGTGTGGCGCGACAGTAACTTCAGGGTAGTTCGCTCCTTGTTGATCGATGTCGGCATCGGCCGGCACTTCGGCATCTTCTTCAATTTGGGTTGTCGTCTCGGTCTCAACATCGGCAGCAGTAGGCACGTCAACCACCGTTGTTGTTTGAACTGCGGTAGAGGTGGGTTGCAACACTGTAGCCTCGGGGTGTCCCTCGGCGGTGAGGGTCGTGATGGACGCAGCGAGGTCGTTCGCCTTGTCTCGCAAGATGTCAAGCACGACGGCAGGTGTGGTGTCGCTGTGTTGCTCGAGTACGTGAAGCAACCCCTCTACCTCGTAGGCTATAGTCAGTAACCGTGTTATTTCGCTTTTCATATTACAGTTGTTACTATATTAAACTATTAACGCGAAAAGGACGCAAAAAGTATAATCTCATCGCTCCGGTGGGGCAATAAATTGTGCCGTTGTTAAGCCGCTATTCGTTACCGAACAGGTTGACGAGCAACGCTCCGAGGTCGGCACGTAGTGTCGCGCGGTCGCAGGTGTAGTTGTTTACAAGCACCGCCCACGTGTAGCGCGGTCGGTCGGCGGGAAAGTACCCGACGAAGCATTGCACGTTGTTCATGCTGCCACTCTTGAGCACTATCTGTTGGGCAAGAGGACTGCCGGAGAGCGGACCGCCAACGCGCTTGCCGGCAAGTGGCATGAGGGTGTGAAGGGGCACAGGCATGTCTTGCTTCAATGCCACGGTGAGCATATCGGTGAAGAAATGGGCCGAAGACTTCCCGGGGCGTGACAATCCGCTCCCGTCGCGCATGAATAGAGCCGATGTGTCGACTCCTAACGAGTTGAGCATGCTCTTCACGGCACCGACACCGATTGCGTCGAGATCGCGCGCCTGTCCTGCAGCATCAAGCCACGCTTTGTCGCGTGCAGCGATGGCTCGCAGCAATCCGTGAGCAAACATATTGTCGCTGCGATCAAGCAGCGAGGTGATGATAGCGGTGAGGGCGGGGGAGTGGTGAATGGTGAGCAACTCGCGTTTGAGTCCGTGATTTTTATGCTTGTGCTTTACCTCGATGTCGGCGTTACTCAACGCGTTCTCCAATTCGCGTATAAACAAACGATCGGGCAAAGGGTTGACGATGTCGAACCCGTGGCTGCCGGCATTCACTTGACCGTAGAGAACAAGAGCCGGCGAACCGTAGTCGACAGTGCAGTCAAGGTTGCTGCCGCGTGATGAAAATCGAGTCAAGTCAATGATTCCTAAACCGGGCACGGTGGGAACGGTGAATAGGGTGCGAGTGCCGTCGCTATCGACATCAAAGGTGAGATCAACAACGTTGTCGCGATAGTTGAATGCATGTACGGCAGCACCGTAGGACCACCCGAGGTCATTCACATTCCAATCGCCGTAAAACGGCACCGTGTTGTCATAGATTGACTTGTCAATCACGATGTCGCCGTCAATACGCGTGATGTTGCGTTGTTTGAGGGCATTGACTATTCGCTCGATGATACTCGTGTCACAAGCGATATACCTCGACCCGAGTGTAGGGTCACCGCTCCCGCACACTACGAGATCCCCATGCAACTTGTTGTCATCAATTTCGCCCACGGCATATACCGGGGTCTCGAAACGAAAGTCCGAGCCCAATAACCGGAGGGCGGCAAACGAGGTGAGTGTTTTCATTGTCGAAGCCGTTATGTCGCTTTGCTCGGGCGAATGTGATGCCACCAACTCGCCGGTGGTTACGTCGGCCACAGCGATGCCTAACGACGCATGTCGCATGTAGGGCTTGCCGGCGAGAGTGTCAACCGCCCATTGTGGCGGTGTCGCCGTCATCACCAATGCGGCGACGCTCAAGAATAGTGAGGCTACACGTTTCATAGTTAACTTGATGTTTTGGCGTGAGGTTTGGTTGTACAAATTGTGTTAGGTGAGATTTTTGATGTCTAACTCGATAGTAAATTAATGAGTCGATTACTCACCTTAAGAGCTGAAAATCTCCTGTGCCTCAAACAAGTTGGCTGCTATACCGTCGGCAAGTTGAACGAGCGCACACAACGGGTGGCTGTCGCGAGCCTCGTTGATGTTTTTCATCGCCTCGTAACTCTGGAAAGGCAAGTCCCATGCGGTCATGTGCCACCGAATTGCCAATAACTCGTCTTGGGTGATGTCCAACCCTGCCCACAACGCCATGATAGCACTCTTCTCGCCGTGTCCCATCGGAAAATTGCTGTAGTTGATGTCGTAGGTGGGCACGTCTGTCCAAATGCCGTTCACGAGTTTGCGTTTTATAGTCGGGCGATAGATATCCGCTTTGTTAATATCGTGCAACAAACTTGCTATGATTACGCTATCGCGCGACAACTTGCGCTCGAGGTCGGGACGAACTTTGAGTACGAGTTCGCGCAGTTGGAGTGCCGCATGACACACGTTGAGCGAGTGTTGTGCCAGCCCGCCGTCTTCGTTAAGGTGATGATTTACGCTGGCGGGGGCTGTGAAAAAGTGATTTGCTCCGTCGTCGAGATAGTCAATCAGGTCATCAACGCCATCGCGTCCGGTCGACCGCAACAATTCAATAAACTCTCGTTTGTTTCCTTCAATATCAAGACTCATATTCTTACTGATTTAAATGGGATTTATCATTAATTATTTCAAATACTTCAGCCATGCGTAGTGCCTGCGTTGAGTTAGATAGTGTTCATTATGCTCGTTGTCGTAGGCTTCGCGTTCAAACGATATGCGACGGTAGGCACTGCCTTTCCTGAATAATCGCACTAACCACTCGATTAGGTAGGCGACATAAAAGAAGACAAATGCCATCTCGCGCATCTGTGCAGAGTGGATACGCTCGTGGCGCAACAACGTGTCGCTCAGGTAAGCACCCGGGCGAACAAACATCACCCCCATCAAGTTGATGGCAGTAAAGCCTTTGAACGGGATCCATTTGCTGCGTACGATTTTCATATCAGTTAGCAAAGTTACAACAAATTATTGTCAGTTTCGTACTATTAAATTTTTTTCAAAAAAAATACCGGATTTTTTTGGTGATTAGAAAAAAAGCAGTACCTTTGCAGTTGCATTCCGAGAGGGATGTCAGCCAACCATAGCACGGAGAGGTGGGTGAGTGGCTGAAACCAGCAGTTTGCTAAACTGCCGTAGGGGTAACTCTACCGCAAGTTCGAATCTTGTCCTCTCCGCCAAGTAAGACGTGAACGGTTGTGACGTAAGTCGCAACCGTTCACGTCTCGTGTTCGCCCAAACCGCAAGCTTACTTGCGCTATGCCTTGCAAGGAGGAGGAAGGCGGTAGTCAATCCTGACCGGCGTCGATGTCGCTGTCCTATGTGCCGTGGGGCGGCGACAAGCCACGCCCTATAATATCCTGAAACTCATCGAGGACGTCGGGACGCTCTCGACGTGCCGAGTGTGGCGAGGATAAACGAGTACTCGCCAATCGGTGTCGGTGAGAACGAACATCGACGGTATGTGAAGTTTGCAACTCAGTTGCACGAGAAATGATGTATCTTTGCGGCGCAAAACAAAAACAAACAAAGTTATGGCACATAATAACGAACATCACGACGATCACGAGCACCACCATGATGAGGGTGGGATGAAGCGTCAACTGCTGCTCATTGGGGCAACCGTTGTCCTGCTCATTGCCGCTGTGCTGATCGAGCGCCACTTCGCGCTCTCCACCCGGCAGTTATTGCTCATCTATCTCGTACCTTACTTATTGGTAGGACATGAGACACTCCATGAGGCTTGGAAAGGCATAATCCGCGGCGATGCCTTCAACGAGCATTTCTTGATGTCCGTGGCAACCATCGGCGCACTTTGCATAGGTTTCCTGCCGGGTGCTGAAACGGAGTTTCCCGAGGCTGTCTTTGTGATGCTCTTCTTCGAGATAGGCGAGATATTCGAGGGCTACGCCGAGGGCAAGAGTCGCGAGAGCATAGCCCACCTGATGGACATACGTCCTGACGTGGCTCATGTAGAGACTGAAGGCGAGCTGAAAGACGTTAATCCTGATGAAGTGGCATTAGGTGAGTTAATTATTATCCGTCCGGGCGAGAAAGTGCCGCTTGACGGTGTGGTTGAGGAGGGAAGCAGTGCCTTGAACACTGTGGCTCTGACGGGTGAGAGCTTGCCACGCGATGTTGCCGAGGGCGATGAGGTAATCTCCGGTTGTGTCAACATATCGGGTGTGCTGAAAGTGCGCGTGACGAAACCCTTCGGCGAGAGCACAGTGTCGAAGATTATCAACCTTGTGGAGCATGCCGGCGAAAACAAGTCGCACAGCGAGACATTTATCACACGCTTCGCTCGCATCTACACCCCCGTTGTGGTCTTTGCGGCACTGGCTTTGGCAATCGTTCCCGTGCTGTTTGGCGGAGATTTTCCCACCTGGTTGTATCGCGCCTTGATGTTCCTCGTCGTCTCATGTCCGTGCGCTTTGGTCATCAGTGTGCCCCTGACGTTCTTCGGCAGCATAGGCGGCGCTTCGCGTAAAGGAATTCTGGTGAAAGGCGCAAGCTATATAGACGTGTTGGCAAAGGTGGGTACTGTGGTGTTCGACAAGACGGGCACGCTGACTTGCGGGCACTTTGCTGTAACCGCCGTACATCCTGAGCGTCTGGACGAGCACCGGCTGCTGCATCTTGCTGCCCATGTGGAGCATTTCTCCACCCATCCCATTGGTGTCGCATTGCGCGATGCCTTCCCTGACGAAGCCACCGATGGTTGTGGGGTGAGCGATGTGGAGGAGATTGCCGGTCATGGCATACAGGCTATGGTTGATGGGCACAAAGTCAGCGTTGGCAACACCAAGATGATGGACAGGATTGGCACATCATGGCATGATTGCGCGCAGTGCCTTGACAACCATCCGGCAGGCACCGTCATCCATGTGGCTGTCGATGGTATGTACGCCGGTCACATTGTCATCAACGACAGAATCAAGGAGGACAGTGCCGATGCCATTGCCGCGCTGCGGACTCTGGGCGTAAAGAGAACCGTTATGCTGACCGGTGACCGTAAAGAGACCGCAGAGCAGGTGGCGCGACAGCTGCACCTCTCCGAATATCACGCTGAACTGCTGCCTGCCGACAAGGTAGAGGCTGTGGAACGACTCATGTCAGGTGATGGTCACAATGACAACGAGGCTCTGGCATTTGTGGGTGACGGCATCAACGATGCCCCCGTTCTGGCGCGTGCCGACGTGGGCATCGCCATGGGCGGACTGGGCAGCGATGCCGCCATCGAGGCTGCCGACGTAGTGTTGATGGATGACAAACCATTGAAGATTGCTCTCGCCATCCGCATAGCACGTCGCACCCTCGCCATCGCCCGTCAAAACGTGTGGTTTGCCATCGGTGTCAAGGTGGCAGTGCTTATTCTCGCCACACTCGGTCTCGCCACCATGTGGATGGCCGTCTTCGCCGACGTAGGAGTAACCGTTCTTGCAGTCCTGAACGCTATGCGTACACTGCGTGTCGAATAGTTTTGGTCAATTCCCGGTTGTTGCTACCGTATTCTAAGTCTGTCATTTTTGCGGGCGTTGCGACCGCAATATCCGATTTGTGCTTACATTTGCAGTGAAATATGTAACTATTGAAGCAGCCCGGTAGAGCTGTGTGGGGATGGTCAGCCTCGAAAACTCCAATGGGACTGATGACAAAGACAAATGTTTCAAAATATTACTGTCCGATAAAAAGTGCCTTTAAAAAGTGAAACTTAAGCTGAAAGCGTGAGGTGTTAACATTGATGATAGGTTTACTGAATGAGCGCTATTCTTCTTTTTGCAAGGATTGCCCAGGATGACTCCCATAAATTCGTTGACGGGGTCGATCACAAAGGCCACCACATGACCCAAAAATCCACTTCCGAGCAGTCGATAGTTGTTAGCCACAATACCTCGCTTGATTTTGTAGAACTGTTCGCCGATTATTGAACCTACAATGGGTGTGATTATCAAGTCTTGAATCGATGGGTATTCCATGAAAGCCTCAATGCCGTACTCCCAGAACAAGGTGGAAATAGCGCAACTGTATAATGCCGATTGCCAAGCGTTGAAACCTTGTGAGCGTGCGCTCATGTAGTAGGCGGCTCCGCCATAAGGGTGAAGCACGAAATTAAACACCCAGTTGTCGTGATCCCACACGGCACCTTTCTTTACATGCATCCACCATCGCTTGAAAAACGGTGTCTCGCGTAATTTTGTCTTATTCCATGCCGTGGTGTTTTCGGGTAAAAGTTCAAGTATTCCAAGCGTTGCCAATCCGCCACCGAATAGAGCAGTTGTGTTTTGTGTCAGCCGGTGCTTGTTTGGACAGGAAAAAGATTTTGAGTACGGCAGGTCATAGATGTTCAAGGTGGATTTATCAAGTTGATTTACCACACATGAGTCCACGGTGACAACTCCATTACTCAAAGGACTCTGTTTCTGTGCTGTGACAGCGGCTGAGTCGCTTTGTAGTTTCATGTCAAAACTATCTATCAATAGAGAATCACCGTCCTCACTGCAATAATTCATTTGTTCTTCTGCTTGTGGCTGAAAAGCAGGTAGGCAGATTATCATTAAATACTTAAACATCGTTGGCTGTTTATTATTGAGCTGTGGCTTGTCGGTACTTAAGTGCGTTTATTTGATAGGTTACATAGGCATCGGTTCGACTGTCGAGTGCTTGCTGATAGAGCATTTGAGCCTCAAGCAGGTCGCTCATTTTCGATATGCCGGCATTGTAATAGTCGCGGTTGAGCCTTAGATTTTCCTCGGCTTGCTCAATGCTGCGTTCGGCAATAAGCATCTGCTGTAAAGCCTCGTTAACATCATTCCATGCACTTTGCATACGAATGGTGAGCAGTTCTGACTTTTCAGCCATTTGGTCAATGGCGTTTTGCCGCTGCAATTCGCTGCGCTTGATTGCGTGCGACCCTCCCCACCAGTCACTGATTGGGATTGACAATGTGGCAAACACCATTGCGAAAGCACGGTCTTTATCGAGCAAGTTGTGATAGTTGTAACCGGCACCTACTGCTAACGTCGGCAGGTTTTGCCCCAAGACCATTTTCTTGTTTAATGTAGCGGCCTCAACTTGCTTATTAAGCAATTGGTATTCGGTGAGGGATTGCAACGCAGCGTCGGGATCCACATAAGCCACAGGCTCGGCAATGATAAAATCGAGCGGTGCTACCCTAAAAGTAGTGTCGTTTAATCCACAATGCTGGCTGAGCAACAGTTTGGTAACGGCACTTCCGTTATTTAATTTCAACCATTGACTTGCCAGCTCATTTTGTCGCAACTGCACTTGCAACAAGTCGTTGCGCATGGCCACACCGGCTTTCACCGCTACATCCACGTCCTTGTGAATGTCGGCGAGCAACGTATCGACTGCCTGCAAGGTCAAGGCCTTTTGCTGCAGAGATATCAGTTGCCAGTAGTATAGTTCCGTTTTTAAGTCGACCTCGTTCTCGGCAAGTGCCAGTTGCAATACGCTTACATCTTCTCCCACTTTAGCCAATCGGTTGCCATTGACGATTTGCCCTCCGGCAAAAATCGGTTGCATGAGGGTAACCCCTGCAACGGTTCCTTTTTTTATCATCGACAGGTTTACGGGAGAGCCGAGCGAAGCCAACAATTCAGCGGGTAATGTCGACTCTAATGATGATAATAACGATGAAGGCAGAATTTCTGACGGGTTCACGGTCATTGATGCCATCCCTTTATTGGCATTGAAAGTGAGTCCGGTGGCACTGACCGAGGGGAAATATTTTGTGAAAGCTTCGGCGCGCTGTTGCCCGGCGGCATCAATGTCGCGATGTGCCTGCGCAAGAGCATGGTTGTTTTGCCTTGCCGCCGTTTTCAGTTGGTCAAGAGAATAGGTGTTTTGCGCATTGACGTTAAACACCGCACACCCCAGAATGGTGATTGCAATTAAACTATTAAATCTCATTATTAATTATCTTGTATTTCGTTTTTAGAATCGGTGTTTACATTCTCTCGTCTCACCATACTATAGCCGATAGGCAACCCCGTGAGGATGAAGAGCATGGTGATGAGTGTGCCATAGAAGATGACGTTACCCATCGGAGCCCATAGTGTTGAGCCGCTTATAATCATAGGGATGACACCCATCGAAGCGGCGGCTGAAGTGAGGAAGATGGGACGCATACGACGTTTGGCACTCAGATAGATTGCTTTGTGAGGTGTTAAATGCTCAGTCTCAATCAATTCTTCTGCATAGTCGTACATGATGATAGCGTTGCGCACCAGGATGCCCATGAGCGAGATAAGGCCCAAAAAACAGGTGAAAGTGACTTCTCCGTGGAACATAATGCCCACGGCGGTACCAAAGAAGCATAGCGTCAGGCTGCACAGCAGTAGCGTGGCAGTGCTTATCCGCTTGAAGTGGTAAATGAGCAAGAAGAAAATAATCACCGCTGCGATGACCAATGCCGCGAGCAATGTGGGCAGGTTGGTGTCGTTCTCGGCAATCTCTCCGCCCCATGAGAGTGTGATTCCATCGGGTAGCGGCACTTCGGCAAGTTCTTTCTGCAACGCCATGGTTACTGAAGTGACGTTCTGTCCGTCTTGCACCTCGCTCATTATCGTTGTGGTGCGCTGCCCATTTCGATGGGCAATCTGACCGTCTTGCCATTGAGGAGTGATTGTTGCCACTTGCCTGAGGGGCACTTGTCGCAGTCCGCCCTGTACGGCAATCAGTTCATCGCCCAACTTCTGCCTTGTGTTAATCCCGGCATGCGAGCCTTTAAGGCAAACGTTGATTGGATAATCTTCCTGCCAAATAGTGCCCATCGGTAATCCGTCGGAGTTATATCGCATGAGCATTGATATTTCAGCATCGGCATTAGAAATTCCCATCAAGTCTGATTTTACGGGATCCAGATGAATCTCCGTTGCCAACAACGGCTCTTGTATGTCGTTACGCACCAATTTTAGTTTGGGGTGATTGCGCAGCCTTCGAGTGATTGAGTCGGTGGTGGCTTTCAACGTAGCCCAATCGTCACCTGTCAAGCGCACTTCAATGGGATTGGATTCGGATCCGTAGTCGAGTTGCTTAAAGCGAATGTAGGCTTCGGGAAATGCTTCCTCGTATTTGGGTTTATATTCAGCGAGAATTTCCTCGGTATCATTCGACGACTTGGTGTTGACGATAAACTGTGCATAGTTTGAGCCGCCGAATTGGGGCGCATACACGGTGTGGAAGCGCGGCGACGCTGTCCCCTTGAATGAGGCGATAGAGATAATGCGCTCGTCCTTGCTCAGCAGGTGTTCCAGCGAGTCGGCAAGCGCGGCGGTTTTGTCTAATGAGGTGCCCGTCGGCAAATAAATCTCAACCGCAAACTGGTTGCGCTCGGCTCGCGGCATCAGTCGTTGCGGCAAGTTAATAAGAATAATCATCGACAGTATAATCGAGGCAATGGTCAAGCCACACACAATGTACTTATGCTTGAAGCACAAGTCGATAATTCGGTCATAGGTGCGCTGCATCACGTCAAGAAAATCAAAACTGTTTTTAGCTGAACTACCCATAGGCTTCCTAATAAACCAATACTGCATAAACGGAATCACTAATTCGGCTACGGCGATCGAAACGAGCAGTATAATCAGAATTGCCCACGGGAAGTAGTGTACCGTGTCGTTCATCGACCCTTTAGTTGTCAGCAAGAATGGGAAGAACGTGATTGAAATGGCCATAGTTGCAGTGAAGATGCTTTTGAAGAAGTGTGTGGCACTTTCAATCGAGGCCTTCCATCGGACTTCGCCCTCGCCCAGTTTCTCCATGTAGGAGTCAATGATAACGATGGAGTTATCGACTACCATGCCGAGCGAGACAATGAGCGCGGCAAGTGTCACAGTGTTCAACTCTATATCGAATGAAAAGAATAGCCCCAGCGAGATAAAGATTGTGATTGGAATGGTTGAGGCTGTTATAAGTGCTACTCGCAAGGGCATCAATAACAATACCACGACTATGACGGCAATCACGGCGATGAGCAACTCTTTGAGGAAATCCATTACCGAGTCACCGACAACTTTCGGCTGGTCGGTGATGCGGAACATTTTAACACTTTGTGGTAGAGTAGGCTCAAATTCGTCGAGCACTTGATACACTTCGTTTCCCATGTCGGTAATACTTCGTCCCGACTTCATCTCAATGCTCAACACGAGACATTTCACACCATTGTTGGTGACAAATGACGAGGGCTCGGGGTATTCACGCTTAACAGTCGCCACATCCTTCAGTCGCACGACCGTGCCACGCGGGTCGCTAAAGACTACCGTCTGCTCCACGTCGCTCACCATGTTCAACGGGTGTCTTACATAAATGGGCGAATTGTAATCGCCATTCTTTAGTGTGCCCGCCATAGTGAAGAAGTCTTTGGATTTCAGCGCGAGGGCTATTGTCTTGTCGGAGATGCCATAGTGCGAAAGCCGGTCATAGTCAAGATAAACGGCTATCTGTTCTTGTTGCTGACCTACGACGGTGATACGTCCCACACTCTCAACGGTGCGCATTCGGTCTTTCAGGCAATCCATGTACTCTTTTAATTCACGATAGGTCTTGTCCTTCGATTCCATTGTGATCAGCATCGCCGATGAGTCACCGAAGTCGTCATTCACCTGTACCGCGAGTACCCCTTGTGGCAACGAGCCCTTGAACGACTCCATGCCGTGCTTGAATTTTGACCAAAACTCTTCCTTATCCGAAATGTCATCATTTAGTTCTATCTGGATAATGGACATTGAATTGCGGCTATAGGATTTAGTCTTCACCTTGTTTACCTCCTTGTAAGTGAAGACGAATTCCTCAAGCGGTTTCGTGACCTGTTGTTCCACTTCGAGTGCCGACGATCCGGGATAAACGGCAACGACAACACCTTGACGTATGGTGATGTCGGGAAACTCATTTTTCCTTATGCCGTATAGACCATATATACCGAAGGCAATCAGTACACACGTTATCAATATCACTATCTTATGATAGCGCATTGCCCATTCCACGGGGTTCATCTTATGTTTATCTTCCATGGTTCTCACTCCGTCACTTTCATATCGGTTGACACTTTTTGCTGCCCCTCGCAAATCACGTGGTCACCCACATGCAAACCACTGAGTACTTGGACTTCGTCACCGATGTTTTCCCCAAGTTCAACGTAAGTTCTACTCGCCAGTCCATCGGTTACCTTCCAGACGAATGGTTTGTTATCGGCATCAATTTGTATAATAGTTGCCGGTAATGTCGCTGCTCCAATACTGTTACTTTCACTACTCGATGCAACTGTAACTTCTGCAATCATGCCCGGCAGCAACTCGTGCCGGGGATTTTCGATGACCGCTTTAACCGTATATGTTCGCGACAATGGGTCGGCCTCAACCCCTTTCTCGATGACTTTTGCGTTAAAACGTCTGTTGCCCAAAGCGGCAACAGTAGCAACAATCTGCTGACCGGTGTGAATGTGTGAGATTTCATTCTCAGGTATGCTTACGTTAACTTTCACACGGTTAATCTGCACGAGTTTAACAACGGGAGCACCGGGCAGGACGTTTTGCCCTACATCACACATTTTGGCTGAGATATATCCCGACGTGGGCGCATAGAGACGCGTGTCGGACACGCTCTTGCGAGCTATGTCCTCGGTTGAGCGAGCAGCACTTGCATTGCTTTTTGCCTGACTGACCATCAATTTTGCCTGCTGTAACTTCGTTTCCACTTCAATCCATTTGATTTCAGGCAAGCTTCCATTGTCGTGCAGTACCTTCATTCTATTATAGGCATCTTGGGCTTGATTGAGTGCTGCTTGTGCTTGTTGCACCATGTCATCGGCCTGTTCGGTAGCGGCGTGAGAAGCATTGGCACCACTTGTCGTGTTGCGGGAGTCAACTGTGGCAATGAGTTGCCCATGGCTCACGCTCTGCCCCTCACTCACGTTGATGTGGGTGATTGTGCCTCCGGCGGCGAAACTTAATGCGCTACCGTCCCATTCTTCAATAATTCCGCTGTAGGTTTGTAACCCGGGGGTTGATGAAGCCCCCACTTCTATGGTTTTCACCTTAACAACCATCTCGCTTTCTTTTTCGCTGCCTCTTATACAGCCACACACAACGACAACCATTAGAAGTGATAGTGCCATTAATGTTTTTGATGTCTGTTCCATTTGTTAACAATTACGATTTTAATGGTGCAAATTTCTTCATAATTATCAAGTATATTATACGAAAAATGTCGCTTTTGATGTTCTAAATTCAATCTCGGCGAAGTTTGAAACATATATGGAGCAAAAAATATATTCTTTTTGCGAAATTTTAGCGAACTTTGTGCTTTCATATAAACGAATTTGGCATAAAAATATGAAACAAGGAGATATCATCGGTTACACAAATGAGCATATTGTCAATGTCAACTTGACTGACGTTGATAATTCAAGAGCCCAGGTCAACTATCAAGATGACGAACTGGTATTAATAGAAAATTTACGTGACATTCCCGATTTTACCGCATGTAAAATTTCGTTCAACGTGGCATTGGTGTGCTTGAAAGGAAAATTACAGTTTGAAATCGGAGAGAATTCGGTGACGTTAAATTCGGGGCAGGCAGTTTTTTCTCACAGTCATGTTTTGATTACAAATATCATGGCAAGTCCCGATATTAAATGTAAACTTGTCGCCCTGAGTGACAGGGTGTTGAAGAGCATACTTCAATCCCAAATCACTATTTGGAACAAAGCCATGTACCCCAACCACTTTTACGTCTTAAACCTAAGCAATGAACACCTTTCTCTTTTTGGCGCATTGTTGCCTGCTATAGGAAGAGCCGACACTATGCTAAAGCAAGAAATTTTAGTCAGCCTGTTACGCGCCGGTTATCTGTTGGTTTGTGAAATGTTCTCAACACAAATATCAAAGGAATCTAACTATGAAAGGGCTTCAAGAATGAATACACTATTCCACCTGTTTCTTCATAATATATCACAACGACAAAAGAAAAAAGTCAAAGTGTCGGAGTATGCCGATGAATTGTGCATCACGCCCAAATACTTGACGACAATCTGTCGCAAAATAAGCGGAAAGTCGGCTATGGAGTGGATCTCGGAATATGTCACCGAAGACATAATTTACTATCTGAGAAACACCGACTTATCAGCTAAAGAGATTGCGCATTGTCTCGGCTTTGAGAACGTCTCGTATTTCGGAAAATTTGTAAAAACACGATTAGGCGTTTCTCCGCAAAAATACAGACACTCTATTTCGCAATAATCAGTGAAACCTAAACAAAATCAGTAAGCGGTTGCTCTCTTACCCACTTTCTTGAAACGACATTCGGATTTTATCGAGTGTGCTAATGTCCACTTATAGACGTATGTCACTTGAAGATGTGGATTTTTGTCGATATAGCGATCAATTGACAACAAAAAATTTTCACTCCGTCAGCGTCAATATAGGTTATATCTTGGGCATCCACATTTTGTGGAGCAAACATTGACACCATTATAACAAAGGTCAACGCCGCCAATCCAAAGTTGTTAAACGTTACTCTCATATTCAAATTTCTTTAATTCACGCCTCTTACACTGATTTTATAATATGCTGATAAACAGTATACTTTTGAATTTCACCTTGACAGGGCTCTCACCTGATTTAGTGGTGTTAATAAATCAAATGAGACCTCCGGGGCACAACAAGATGCACTCACGTCGCAGTCTTGTTGCCGTTGCGGATGATGTTGACACGTTTGGATGAATGAATGGCTCCGGTGGGACACACAAGGCGGCACAAGTGGCAACCTACGCACTTTGAACCCACAATTTGTGGTTTTCGACCGTCAAAAGTGATGGCTTGATGACCGCCGTCCATGCAGGAAATATAGCATCGCCCACAACCGATGCATTGTTCGCGATCAATCATGGGATAAACAATGGTAGTGCGGTCAAGGTCACTCGGTTTGACGAAAGAAGGCAACTCTTCGCCCACCAACTCGTCGATGTTGTTGATACCACGTCCGGCCATGTAATTCTGCAGTCCGAGTTTCAGGTCATCGATAATGCGGTTACCGTACTGCATCACGGCAGTGCAGACTTGCACGTTGCGGCATCCCAGTTGAATGAATTCCAGCGCGTCGCGCCATGTCTCAATGCCACCAATGCCGCTCAGTTCTATTCTTTTACCTAAAAATTGGTTTTGCGCCATTTCAAGTATGTGACGCAATGCTATGGGCTTGACGGCACGCCCTGAAAGCCCGGAGATTGTTTTCTTTTCGCTCACGCTGGAGTCGGCAGTCATTGTGACACTCTTAATGGTGTTAATGGCACTGATGGCATCGGCCTTGGCATAAAAAGCCGCCATGGCGGGCTCATTGATGTGAGAGATGTTAGGTGTCATCTTGGGAATCACGGGAATGTTAATCGAGTTCTTGACGTAGGCTGTGTAGAAAAGAACCAATTCCGGGTTCTGACCCACGTCACTGCCCATGCCGGCAATGCGCATTTGCGGGCACGAGAAGTTGAGTTCTACAGCGTCGACACCGGCTTCTTCGGTCATCTTGGCAAGTGCTATCCATTGCTCCTCGGTGTTGCCCATGATTGATGCCACCACAACCTTGTTAGGGTAGTTCTGTTTCAATCGCTTCAAGATATCGAAGTCCTCCTCGACGGGATTCTCGCTCAGTTGCTCCATGTTGCGCAACGAGGTGAAGTCGCCATGCGCACCATCGCGGTACACTACGTCAAATCGCGGAGACACCTCTTTTATCTCTTCAAGGCATATTGTCTTGTAGAAAACACCTGCCCAACCTGCCTCAAAAGCACGTGCTACCATATCATAATTGGTGCACACCGCCGATGAGGCGAGAAAGAACGGATTCTCGCAATGGATGCCGCAAAAGTCTATTGAAAGGTCGGGCATGTCTTGTGGCTGCTCCACTTCGGGCAACTGCTTGGCTATTTCCCTAATGCGGATAGGACGGTCGTAGTGTATGCAAGCGAGTTCGGCGGCTTCCAACTCACTCTCATCACACTGCGCCACCCACTGCCGGGCGACCGATGCGTTCCCAAATCTTATTGCCCGCAACATCCTTGCCGGGTCACCTTTTGCGCAGACTTTACTGCATGGGGCTTCATTGCACAACAGGCAACGAGCCGATTCTTCATCGATATGTAATGATTTCATCTTTATGGTCTCTCTGTTTTTGCGGAAACTCACGGAATTTTCACGTTCTCTCGCGGGAAGTTCACGTAAATCCCGCTTAAATTCTAATTTTACAATACTCTTTTTATCAGTTTGTTATCTTTAAGGTGGGTTCTATAAATTCGGTTTCCGAGCCGCATAGAGGGCAGAACCCTGTTTG
>CALDIF010000057.1 GCA_937901905.1 uncultured Porphyromonadaceae bacterium
AGTAAGCGAGAGCAATCAAGTTCACTTGAATTGCCGAGCGAGAGCATTAAAGGCGCAGACAATAATGTTGAGGTTTATGAGGTTGAAGAATTTGACCTTTCACTCTATGCCCTTAAAGGCTTCAATGGCAATCCCGCCGTGTATGTCGGCACTTATCACAAATATAATTGTGGTTCTTTGCGAGGTGTTTGGCTTGACCTTACCACCTTTGCCGATTACGATGAGTTTTTGGCAGTGTGCCGTTACATTCACCGTGATGAGGTTTCGCCCGAGTTTATGGCGCAGGACTTCACGGACTTCCCTCGCGAGTTCTACACTGAGGGATTTATGAGCGAGCGTGAGTTTGACGTTATTCAAGAGTTCGCCAAGCTCGATGATGAGGACAAAGAAGCCTTTGAGGTCTATGTCGCAGCCTTTGGCAGCAGCCGTGATGATGTTTCGATTTTTGACAATTTCCGTGAAGCCTATTGCGGCAAGTGGTCGAGCGAAGAAGATTTTGCCGAGTTCATTGTCGAGGAGTGCGGAATGTTGCACGGCACACCCGATTTCGTGAAAAATTACTTCGATTATTGTAGTTTTGCACGTGATTTGTTTATCGATATTATTATTTCGACAGCGGATTTTGCTTCCGCCGCCTGTAAGCCGTAAGACATCGCCCACCGAGAGAGCCGCAGCAATGCGGCTTTTCTCATTTATGGCGGAACGTCAGCGACCGAAAACCCAAAAGGCAACCGGAAGAAGTTTGTACTTCATTAAATAATTCACCGAACTTTCTACGTGTTGATTGTAGCGTGCAAGCGTAAAACTAAATCGGACATTTGGAACACTCTCACACGTCGGGCTTGTCACCGCACATCGCTCTGCATATTCCGCTCGGACGAAAAGGCGATTTTCTAAATCGCTCCGCAGGGCATCGGGGGCTCTCAAGAGAGAAAAGCAAAGGAATTTTTCCTTTTTCAATCCTTAATTTATTGATTAACAAACAACTAACTTTTTCAAGTCTGGAAAAATGGAATTTTTAAGAAAAATTTCTTTGAAAAAATGGTGCTAATACGCTGATATAAGTGTTTTTCCGCCCTCTAAAAATCAAGAGATGAATTGTTAAAAATTCTCGACAAAACCAACATCAACAATCACCGCACATCATCATATATCGTTCAAACCGCTGTCGCCCGAAAGTGACAGCAGTTTGCAGAAACGGAATGATAACAGTCATCGGCGGAACTGACTCAAAGCACACCATAATGCTTGCAGTAATGGAAGAACGTGCCGATGCCGATACGGCCATTGCCTCGCAGGAAACCGTCAAACTTTCGGTCGGTTTCCCGCTCGTTATATTTTGCATTTTGACCGCTAACGATGTGGAAGTATTTCTCGCCGATATGGTAAAAAACATTTGCGTGACAGTGTTAATATAGAACATTGCAATACGTTGTTTATTAAGGCGTTAACTTTCCCATGCAAATCGAGCATAGTTTTAGTTTGCTGATTACAAGGCGTATATGAGTTGAAATGCACTTACTTTTTGATGTTGTACCATTATCGTTAATGTTGTAATTTTGCAGTGTTTCAATAAAGATTTCCAATGAAATCGCATTGTTTATAAATAATTATTGTACTGTTGTAATATGGGAACGCTTAAGCATCAAAATATCATACTTTTGACAGAAAGCGGCAAGCTTGTGCCAGCACAGGCTCCCGTAATCATTTCGGCAAGTCGTGCGACCGATGTGCCGGCATTCTTCAGCAATTGGTTCTTTAATCGCTTGAAGTGCGGATATGTGAAATGGCGCAACCCCTTTAACGGTGTTGGCAGTTACGTTTCATTTGCCAACACTCGCTTTATCGTTTTTTGGTCGAAGAATCCGAAGCCACTGCTACCGCATCTCGCTGAGTTGAAAGAGCGGGGAATTGGATGCTATATCCAATTCACACTTAACAACTATGAAAATGAGGGACTTGAGCCGAATGTACCAGCATTGGTCGAGCGCATTGAGACTTTTCAACAGTTCGTTGATCAATTGGGTAGAGGAAGCGTAATATGGCGTTTTGATCCGCTCATACTCACTGACACAATCTCCATCGACAATTTGCTTGAGAAGATTGCACATATCGGCGACCAACTACGTGGCTACACTGACAAACTGGTTTTCAGTTTTGCCGATATTGCCACCTATCCCAAAGTGAGACATAACCTAATTCGAGCCGGAGTGAAATATAGGGATTGGGATGAGGAACTGATGAATGAATTTACCTCGAAATTGAGCCGGATGAATCTTGAACGGTGGAACTATACACTCGCCACATGCGCCGAAAGCATAGCTATGGAGCAATATGGCATTGAGCACAACCGCTGTATTGACCCCGAGCTAATTGCGCGATTGGCTCCAGACGATTCAACGCTTCAACAATTCCTCTACTCGGCAAAGAAAGATGGCGGGCAACGAAAATGGTGTGGATGCATATTGGCCAAAGACATCGGCAGCTACAACACTTGCGCCCACGGATGCAAATACTGCTATGCCAATACTTCTCCACAATCAGCCGCCCTCAATCTTAAACGTCATAGCCAAGATTCAGAAACCATAATACAATACATTTAACCGATGAAAAACACACTTACATTTGAACAAATCATTCAGCATGCACATGCTCAAGTAGGATCAATGAGTGAAAGCAAAATTGAAGCTTTGACAAAACAACTAGAAAATGGAAAGGGAATCTTAACATCGGAGGAGCAGATGATTTTATATCTCCATAAATATGGAACTATTCATCAAGCAAAACTTATGCAGGCTTTCGAACATATTCCTCATAAACTATGGATAGAGGGTGCTATTTCTTTAGTTGACTATGGATGCGGACAAGGCATTGCAGAGATGGTGCTTTCTGACTTTTTGCTATCTCAAAACATTGATAACGACGCCATAAAAGATATAACACTAATAGAGCCGTCTCGATCTTGTCTTATTAAATGCATAAAATATTTGGATGGGTTTTATTATAACGCTGAAATAAAGCCACTTCTCATAGATGCATCTCATCTTAATCAAGACCACATAAAACCAAAATCGAATTATGTACTTCATATATTCTCCAATGTATTGGACCTTGAAGAATTTGATTTCAAACCAATAATTGAGATTCTCAAGAATGATGTAACGCATAACAACATAATAGTGTGTGTAAGCCCATTTTATCAGGAGGACATGAGAGGTAAACGCATGGATCTATTTGGAAACCAGCTTCAAGGGTATAAATGCGCATTCCGCTTTCAAAAGCACACTGATGATTGGGATAATGACTATAGTTGTCAGATTAGAATCTATGTAAGTTCATATTATTGAAACGCAAAACGCCTTCGCCCGAAAGTGATTAATGAACTTGCGGTCGGTAATCTTCACTCGTTTGCCTATTGCCGACGCAATCACGCTGAATACGGCGACGGTAGGGAACTCGATTGGACAGTGATAGACCCGCACGATCTCGCTGATGTACTGCTGCACCAGTTGGGGCAGTCCATCGATGGGCAGCTCAACGTCTTCATGAAGACGGAGCTTGCCGGTCTGGGGTTGTAATCTGTTAGTTTCCATAAGGCACATCACATTTTACAACCGGCCAGACGTTCGATGTCACTCTTGCGGTAGCGGCGCTTGCCGCCAATCTCCACCTTCTTGAGGATGCCGTTCTGGTCCCAACGGTAGAGCGTCATCTTCGACACCGACAACAGACGTGCAGCCTCGTCGACAGTTAACAACTGGTCGCTGCTGGCAGCGGCCTCAGCCTCAATCATGGCGATAGACTTTGCCCCGATTAAAATCTCCTGGGCAAATGCCTTCAGGTCCTCCAATGAAACTTGGATGATGATGTTACTCTCTGAATTCAATATGTTTTGAATGGTTGGCATATGTTTATGGCGCTCCACTCGGTATGCCAGTCTACTGCGAGCGCATGTTCATATCTGACTCGCCATTGATAGGATGGCGCCTTCTCCGGCGTTATCAAATGTGACGCTACAAAAGTACTATGTGCCTGGAAAATAGCAAAAGACACAAATTTGATTAGGTATTTAGTGCGCCCAATAAAACATTATTGTTACCTTTGCATCGTACAATATCAGTCAACGCATATGAGCGACCAAGAATCCATATTTCTTCAAAGATTCAACAGTAATGATGAGTGCATTCATTATCTGGCGAATATAAAGTGGCCAAACGAGAGTTTTGTATGTAAGAGATGTGGTAATGTTACTTTTCACAGAGGCAGAACACCATATTCTCGCAGATGTAACAAATGCAAGTATGATGAGAGTGTAACCGCCGGAACAATGTTTGAGAAACTGAAGTTTCCACTTTTAACGGCATTCTCCATCATCTATAAAATTGCCAACTCAAGCGAAGGGTGCTCTTCGGCTGAATTGGCAAGACAGTTCGGTTTGCAGCAAAAGACTTGCTGGGCTTTTAAGAAAAAGGTTCAGTATGCTATGGGGAAAATAACGCAAAAGAAACTTGTAGGCGATGTTGCCATTCGCATCTTGAACATCTATGACGAAGAGTCATCAACATGGTATTTTCAACAAACCAGGCCGAAACAACGAGTGGCAGTAGCCGTACAAATTAAAAAGAGGAGAGTAGAAAAAGCAATTGTCCAAGTCATAAATGAAGCAAAGGCAAAATACCTTAGGCCTTTCCTCAACCAATCTATAGATCCATCAGCACATATATTAATGCTGGATGCGTATGGCTTCAAAGTCTTGCAAAAGGAATATCAGATAGAGTTCTTATCACCACGGACCAAAAGGATGCAACCTCTAATGGATTACTTCGCTGAACTGAAGTACTGGATAGGCAAGGAAAGGCACAACTGTTCCTACAACAATCTGCAAGGCTATCTCGACGAATATAGCTACCGGTTTAATCATCACAAGAGACCACAGCGCAACTTTGAGGCCGTTATTCGATCGATGATGAAATTAGAGCATGGGAATCAAGCTAAGGATGAATAGTAGAAAAAAGAGAATTGTAGGGCCAAAATAATCAGATTATTTGTTGAGGGTGTTGAGAATGGTGGTGGCTAGTTCCGGGTTGTGGAGGGTGATGATGTTGTAGTTGGCACTATGGTAGCCGAGGATGGAGACGCTGCCGTACCACACTACCGAGCGGTCGAAGATGGCGCAGTTGAGTGTGAGATTATCTTTGAGGATTATTTGTGTGCCATGCATTTGCAGTCGCTCGGTATATTCATTGGCTTCTCTCGTTATAACGGCAATCTTGATGCCCTGTGTAGTCAGGTCAAGCAGGCGTGCCAAGATGTGTGAATTGCGGGTCGGTTTTACTTTTGGGCAGGCAATGACGAGGCTTCGTTTTACCTGCGATAGACTTCGCATGAAGGGGGTAAGGAATGAGCGACCATCGTAAATCAGGCTGCTCTCGTCTTTAACCTCAGCAAAAAGTCCGTCGGGTCCAAGTGAGTATCCCACAGCGGCATAACCCTTGAGCCGACGGCGGTACATCGCCTCGCAGAGAGGCACATTGATGTCGATATAGTCGTAGATATGCACCTCTTCCTTGCCCTCAAAATCGCGATGCAGTCGCCCTGCATATTGTACAATGATCCCTTTCCACGACACCGGGAGAGCAAGAAATAGAGTGTCGAGGCGAGGGCAGTCAAACCCCTCGCCAATATATTTGCCTGTTGCAACTATGACCAATGACTCATCGTCGGCGACATTGCGTAACTGCTCCATCTTCAACCGTTTCTCTTTTTGGCTTTCGGCTCCGACCAACGTAATGACGTTTCTGCAATGCGGTTGCAACATCTCGGCTAGAGTCGCTACATGCGCAGTGAGATTGGTGAGAACTATGGGCGAACGTTTTTCAGCAAGTGCGTGGCACACGTCCTCAACGATAAGGCGGTTGCGATGCTCGTCCTCGGCAAGTTGCTGAATGACGTTGGTATAATTGTCGTTGGCCTCGTCAATGCTTCGGAACGGTGTAAATCTCGGCATGAGTAGTCTTGTGAAACTTTGGCTTGCCATCTGTTGATGAGAATCGGACGTGAATCGAATCGGTCCGCATTGCATGAAGAAGATAGGCTGCAATCCGTCTTTGCGAATTGGGGTGGCAGTGAGCCCATAGATACGCCCGGCTGTCACCTCTTTGAGAACGCGCTCAAAATTCACCGCCGATACATGATGACATTCATCGACAATCACCAAGCCGTAGCCTTTGACGAATGGCTTCACTTCACCGTCAGTTACGCACGACTGCAAAAGCGCAATATCAACAATGCCATGCAGCGAGTTGCCGGAGGAACTTAGAGTCCCTATTGGTGACCACTTCTTTTTACGTCCGCGCTTATTGGGCTGTTCCTCTAGTTTGTGGTCAATGATTAGAAATTCCTCAAACTTTTGCTTCCACAGGTCGAGCAGTGCCTTGTTGTGAACCAGTATCAACGTGTTCACTCCAAACTGAGCGATTAATCCGATTGCAGTAACCGTTTTGCCGAAAGCAGTGGTGGCTGACAATATGCCATCCTTTTTGCACATGTCATTAAGAAGGCGGGTGCTTTTCAGGAGAAGTAGATGTTATTCATCCCAAATATATCTTGTTGCTCTCGCTTTACCTATAGACCTCAACAAATGCTTTTTTACCAAAGAGTCCACTAAATTCCGAACTTGTTTTTGGGTCAATTTGCCTGAAAATGCTGACACATAGTCGCTCATAGCAGCTTCGCCATTTCTTCTCGTGACATTATAAATAATTAAAATGTGGTGGATGTCAAGTTCATTTGAAACTGCTTGAACTTTTGGTTTAAAACTTAAATATCGTTCACTTAGCGTATAACGGAAGTATTCGTCTTTTACTATCAACCCCTTACTCAACAATTTGTCTAAACTATTTTGAGAGGATACCTCACTATTCCCCTGCCAAATTTGATATAGAGCTAACCAATCAAAGACATTTGGGGCATCTTCCGGTTGTTTGCACCGGCGGCAAATATCTTGAGCAAACAAATAGAAAGCATCATCGGAAATATGGGCATAAAGCCGCAAGCATACTTGGTAATCATCGGTCAGTGAGAAGTCGGGAAGTGGTTTCCCTTCTTTAATAGAGTTCTCAAACATGATATCAATTCCTTGACCGCTACGCTCTATCAGTCCCGTTTTTTCAATAACTTCGGCCATGAGACGACTTCGGGGGGAACTGTTTACCGTGAGCAAATTCCCAAGGTTAACACCATAGGGGAATCCACCAGGATTTGTGATTTCCAACATATCAGGGTATATCTTAATGAAAATGTCGGACCTCATCTGCAGACTCCGATGAATCATGGCATTAATAATTGCTTCGCGAACAGATTCCCTGTTGAATGCCGGGCAATCTATGATTTGCGGAAGTGCATTAACGTGTAGTAACGGGTTTGATGCAGGCTGGTTAATATAGCTCCAAATCTTATCTACAGCTATAAACAATGGTAAGCGGTATTCTTGTCGGGCAGCATAACGCACTTGGCTGTGGCTATTACGATACTCAACTACAACATTAGCTTGTGGCAAAAATTTGGTTATTGCTTCCTCTTTTCCCAGAAGCAATAATGCGGCATATTTCAATTTTCCATTATCATCAATCAGCAATAAGTCATTTAGTAACTGTTTCAATGGGGTAGTGAAGATGCTGTTCTTTTTTCGTTTGTCAAATATCAACTCACGCATTTCTTGCACAGCTTCTGTGTCTAAATCATCCATTGTCAAGCCTTCACAAATCCTAGCTGAAAAGTCAGGATCTTGCTCGCTGATAATGGAAAAGTATTCAGCATCGTCCATCTCTCGGAGACTTTCTCCCACCCTCATAAGAGGAACTCCTTCAAATCTCAACGCTTTCCCTATGGGGCGTGATGGAACGTTGATAACCAATACACGATTGTCCTGTTCATCATATAGCTCTTCACTCCTCACCCGAATATGGAGTCGTTCGTATACTTCGTCCTCAAATGCGCCTACTTCTCCCTGTGCGAAGTCACTTCCTGTTACTTGGTGGGGATATGCATCCTCCATGCCCAAGACCAAGCGTCCACCTTTTTCATTAGCCAACGCTACAATATAACCAAGTACACAACGTCTTCTTTCCTTTGGGTCGGTTTTCTGACCTCCTGCAAAAGGAAAGTTGTGTTTGGCCCTCTTAAATTCAACGTGGTCTTCTCTTTCACGCAATAATCTTAATTCATCTAATCTTGCCATTTTGTTTAAAGGATTGAAGAATTTATCAACAGGTGATTATATCTGCTTTCGCGATGCAAATATAGTAATAAATTCGGATATGGGAACGATTTCATGAATTAAAAGTTGAAAAAATGGGCATAATGTATCTAAACGTCTGATTTGTAGTGGGCTAATTGTGTGATTAAAAAAAACACTAAATGTGGTCGCATTCATTGCTTTGGCATATATTGACATTTAGTCTATCGCCGAGACCATTTCGCGCTTCATCTCCTCATCCACTTCACGGTAGCGGGCGAAGGCTGCGCTGTTTGGTGCATGGCCGCTCAACTCGCTCACGAGCGACTGGTCCTTGAACTTCTTGTAGATATTGCCCACGAATGTCCGGCGAGCCATGTGGCTGCTGGCAATCTCATTGATGGGGCGTATCTCCTGCTCCCCGGTAAGCGAGTTACGGACAACGACATTGCGAGTCACCCCTGCCAGCTTGAATATCTCCTTAATGGCGTCGTTGTACTTCTGGTCGCTGATGAATGGCAGTAGCGCTTTGCGGTCGGGATCGGCATATCGCTCCAAGATATTAAGTGCTGTTTGGTTTAGCGGCACCTTGATGGTAAGTGGGTGTCCGCCGGCTTTGGTCTTGCGTGCAATGTAATGCACAGCACCATTGATGACATTGGCTTGAGTGAGATTTCTCAAATCGCTCACGCGGCAACCTATACAACAGTGGAACACGAATATGTCACGCTGTACTTCCAGTCGAGGATAATCGCTTAAGTCAGCATTCTCAATCTGGTGCCGCTCCTCGATGGTAATATAATATGGTGACCCATATACATCCTGCGAGATCTTGTATTTGCGGAACGGGTCGTTGGCTGTTATGCCTTCATTTATCGCCCACAAATAGAAAGTTTTTATCCTCTTGAAATAGCCATTGACGGTGTTTTGGCCACGTTCTCCTGGTTCGCGGCTTTCCGGCACCTGCTCTATGATTTTAGGAAAACGATGAAGTAGGTGATGTTCATTCTTGACATATTCCTCCAGTTCGGCTAACAAAGCCTCGTCAATCTCATTAAATTCAAGTTTGAATTTCGGCTGAAGCAACTGCTTGTATAGCTCAAATCGCATGAGAATGCGGCGCACGACGTTGAGATGGCGCTGTCGGCTAACAGAAATCTCCCTGTTGGCAACAAATTTGTCATAATACTCGAAGAATGTGGGCTCTTTTGGCTTTCTCGATTTTCGCACTGGCTTATTAGCGTCTGCCTTCGCCTTTTCTTGGGCTATGATGCACTCATCAACATGTGCAGCCAACCAACCTCGCTCAATATTCTCGATACCTTCCGACTGGATGCAGTTGTCCAGATACTGCATCAGCAGTTCTAAGCGCTCTTTGACCTCAGCTGTGTGCAGGACTTCAGGTGTCTTGTTGCGAGAGCTAACCAGCACAAGCCGTTTTGATGTGCGACGTTTGCTGCTGACATATGTCTCCCAGCGGACATGTTGCGAATTGACAAAAAGGTGAGTTGGAGCTTGTTGGTCAATCTTACCAAGCCTAAGACGCAGCTTGATTTCAGAACGCCCTGTCGCGTCGATTTTCGGGGAAATTGATAGTTCGTATGCCATAATATAATCGTTTGTGTCGGCAAAGTTACGACATTCATTCTGAACCGCCAAAATTTTGCCCCATATTTTGCCCCATATAAGCGATATTTTATGGTTCATATTGTGATTTGAACTTACAATAGGCTCGATAGCATTCACCTTTTAATATGCTGATAATCAGGTGTAATAAAAGAGTATTGCCAATAACAGAAGAGAACAATCAAAATCAACAAGTATCATTATAAGTGTTCTCATCTTGGACACTATTTGATTGGGTAAGTTGTTCTAAATCAGCAACTTACTCAATTTTTTATTCATAGAGTTTACATGAGCGTGGGCAAGTTGAAGAATTTTGTTAAACGTAAGTGTGTTTTTCATCGTTATTATTGATTAGCTTATGGTTTCAGATTTTGGGTTGTGATGAATAATGCTCTGTGATGCTGAGTGGGGAGTACTGTTGGCGTAACAGTACCGGCATCCGTGGGCACAGGTATTATAGATGCCAATGTCTTTGGCGAGAATGCAGCCGCACATTTTTCGCTGTCCGGATTGAGGTGCAGGGCGCAATGGGAACTGACGAACGAAGCAAGAGCAGAGGGCAGCAAGCTTGCTTGCACTATGCTTTGCAAGGAGGAAGAAGACGAAGTCAATGACCGAAAGAGCCGGATGCGTGTGTTTAGCGGTGGCAAATGTCGGGTGTCGGCGCGGCGCAGCAAGCCGATACCCGACTGTAAGTAAGCCGTGAGCCGAGACCGCCGAGCGTCAAGCACCATGTACTGCCACCGAACCAGTGCCGAACTCCGCTTGGAGGGAGCGTAGTCCGTACCCTGCGTGCCGTGCGAGGGCGTTTATTGAAACGACAAATCATTTCATTTGGCGAATTGCGCTTTGCACCTTCATCAATGTTTCCATTAAGCTCTCGAATGGCATTGCATCACCATAAATAAAATTGCTCACCATATTGCGGTTGTAGTCATTCCTAAATAGTTCAAGCACTTCTCCCTCAGGACAAAACCGTATGTTTTGGGGATAGTCAAGGTTGTAATCCACATATCCAAGATGATAGAATTTGCGACGATGCTCCACTATGGCGTGGAATAAATCGGCATCTTTAAGTGCAAGTTTCCCGAACTCTGAGTGAAATAGTTTCTCGATGTCATACAGATGGCGACTCATTCTTCTGGTTCTCGGTCGGTTCTTCTGAAGTTCTTCGTTAAGAAGAAGCACTTTCTCGATGAAAGTTCGTGTCGGGGTCACTGCACGCACATTGCAGTTTGTGGCATCAGCATCGGGGAAAATTTCGGCAATCAACGACGCCAGGTGCTTCACTTCATAAGGCTCAGACATAGAAAGGCAGCTTATCTCTATCTTCACCCTGTGATCCATATCTATATGCTCTTGACCTTGTAATATGGTGTTATAATGAACCAGTATCACAGTCGGGTCGCTATCATGGTCGATAGGAACAAGCCCATTTTCGGTTTCACGTGTTGTAAGATTCTCTATCGTAAAGCCGACAATGCCAAGTGCCGACAACTGCTCTGAAAGTTCTTCGGAAAGTGTGGTGTGGATAAAGTCTCGCGAGGCCTTCCGCAATGATTTGATTTGGTTGTTGTTTTCGCAACGGGCGAAGGACAAGCCAAGACCATCAAGAAAGAATGAGCGGTCAATTGACAAGTCTATATCCTCACTGAAGCGTTCTATCAAGTTCCATCCTTTGCTTAGCGAAGTTCCACCCTTGAAGAGCATAGAACTGCCGATACTTGTAAGCGACAAAGCTTTCAGAACCGATGTCACCCACCAATCTTTCTCGACTGCAAAAGCCGAGATGTTGTGCCTCGTCGCCACACTTTGTAATGCGGCGGCTTGTTCACTTGCACTAAGCGACTGCCATTTACTTTTCATCTTCTATGCTCTTAAGTGCTTTGATAAATAGTTGTTTTATCCATTGAGGCATTACATTCAGGTCGTGGGTCATAGTTTCGTGCTCGGGATGTTGCGTCAAGAGTTGACGTAGATGTGCCATGTCGTTCTCATCGAAACCATTTTCGCCTATTGCCTTCATCGCTTGTACGATGAGCCTGGTGTAGTCCCCCTTGACAGCAAAATTCTTGGGTGCGACACGTTTTAGTGTAATCTTCGTTCCTCCAACAGTGATTTTACGTGCGGTGCCAGAAGTCACATAGACGTAATTCATGGGAACCTGAGTGGAAAATCCCAGCAAATTGAGCGCAGCCTCGCCGCACGGAAGCACGTCGGCATTGTCGCGACGCGCTATTGCGCTGACAATGTTGTCAACCGATGGATAAACAAGACCGAACCGAGTATGCTCAGGCTTCATATATACACCTCGCGCAAGCCTTATAAGAAGGCCTTGCCGCATCAGGTCGACCAACACTTTATTTACGTACTGTTCGACAAATTGCCTGAAGTCGCTGTTGAAGAACAACGCGCCTCCTTCAGCTTTATTAATGCTTGATTTTATGGAATCTACGACTTTCATGAATGGAAAAATTAACAAATATTAGGTCATTTATTTTTGCAAAATTAGTGACTGTTTTCCGAGTCGCCAAATTTTTTAGCGATTTTCTGCTAATATCTTTGTGTCAAATGAAAACGTAAGAGCCTTTCAATTGGTTGCAGGTTGTGTGAGAATGCCAGTCGCTCACGTTCCGCCACAAAGAGAACCGCTTCGGGGCGGCTCTCTCGATGTGGTGGGCGGTGCTACTGCTTATAGATTTCTGAAGACAAATCCGTTTTCGAAGCAAGAAAAAAATACTATGATTTAATTTGACTTTCGGATAAATCTCTTTTTTCTTTCCTCGATCACTCGTTTGTAGCTCCGCTTCATCTTGTCGTTTAAGAAAGAGCGATTGATGAGCGCATACGTTTCTTGGGGAACATCCATGAATAGGTCGAGCACCATGTCGGTTCGCTTCTTGGGCAATCCAATCCTTTGCGCAAAACGCTCAAAATCCAATCGGCACGGATGCCCGGTTCTTTCATACGTCTCGCTCTTTTCAATATCAGGAGAGAGTCCACCCAATAGTCCCAAGTCGCTATTGCTTTGAATATGAACACAAGTGTTGATAAGGTCGTATGCAGGAGCCAGGAAATACTCGCGCCCTTTGTTCACCAACGAGAAATTCTTCATGTGAGCATCTTCGTTGCCAAACAAATAGTTGAATGCCACCATCTTGAAAAACTGCTCCATTTGCGGCATCCATGCCGGAATAAACTTTCTTATTGCATCAGCAATCTGCGCATAGTTGCCGTGATACTTGAAATTGCTGTCATTTCCCTGCTCAGTCATCTGAAGGATGGCAGCAAAATCTTCTTGTGAGCAGTCCTTAACACCACCCACCACATCAAACCGCTTGGTGATATACACCGGTTGCCCGCTGCTGCTGAAACACAAACCATTTGCAGCCGTGCGGATTCCATACACCTGCGCAGCTATCTGCATCGTCAAGTGTTCATTGGCCGGTAGCTGCCTTCGGGTTGACAGACCCAAATTAAATGGAGTGGGTTTAAGAATATAGGTAGCTTGTTCTCCTTCTTGGCTCAAGCGTATACGCCCGTTATCAACCACAGCTGAGAATTTCTCCTGCGCTCCCGAGATTGACATGTTGTTCATGTTGTCTCTCGCTTGTTGCTGATCCCGTTCTTTTTCAAAGTCAATGTCCAAAAGGGGTGAAACGACCACACCGTCAAAAAGCATTTTGACTGCGCGAGGCGAATAGCCCGAACAGCCGGGCATCAGCGTTGATGGGCAAACATTTATTGGTTTCATTCTTCTGTCTTTTTAAGTACAAACTTTCCTATAGCATCCATGCCGCAAATCATCTCCAACATGCCGAAGAAGTCGTTCTCATCAACTTTCTTCATACGGCAAAGCGCTCGGCGGTTGGCCCCTTCGGGCAACATGTTCGTAAATACCGGGAATATCTTGTCGGCATGATAAACCTTTTGGCTCTTGGGCATATTCACCGAGACCGGAGGTGTGCTGCGGTCGGCGAGGAAAGCATCGTCATAAGTAAACTCATAGCTTCCCTTGGCCAACTCGACAAGCTGTCCGGCTAATACGTTTCCAAAATAAACATCTACTTTTCTCATGTTCTACTACTTTACCGTTTGTTTCACTTGCAGCACCATTTCCAGACCCACCACGTCAAGGATTTTCTTCAGCGTCTTCATCGAGGGATTACCCACGCCACGTTCCAAATCCTTTATTGTAGAGATGCCTACGCCAGAGAAATCGGCAAGGTCTTGCTGAGAGATTCCCAACAAAGCCCTTCGTTCTTTTATGACTGTTCCAATATCCATTAGAGTATGCTTTGTCGTACTTTCGCTGCAAAGGTAGCAATTATTTTTGAATTACAATTTAAAAAGTATACTTTTTCATACTTTTTAAATTTCAACTCCACATCAATGGCAGGTGCACGTCAAGTTCTCCCAGCGAGTTCAATACTCACTAACAATTTACGAAATGATTGATTTTCTGCGGTTTCGCATTTTTCTCCTTTGAAAAATCGCCGAACCTCGTGGAAATGTGCTAATAATCATAGATTTCCACGGCTTTCAGAGAAAAACCGAACCTTGTGTGCTTTTATCGTTTGCCTAAATATTTATCTATTAACCTCAATACTCGTCGCTTGGCGTTACGATGGACTCGCAACTTTTCGTCTTGTGCCAAAGGTGCATTTTGCTTTGACTCTTGCTCTTTTACTTCTTTCTTCAAATTATTGAGAATTCTTACTGCTTGTTGATATGCCACACGAGGCACAGGGACAAAATCAGCAAATATTCCATCTTTCGCTGCCATCATGAACACTGATGTCGATATGCGGTCCTTGCCGATTATGTGCCATCTAACTTTGCAAATGTCCTTATTGCCAATGCGTTGCTCTAAGTCAAGAACCTCAAGGAGTATCGGACTAAAGCCACGTTTGTGCTGGAAAAACGTTTGATGCTTCTCAATTCTTTTACTTGAATCTCCTGTTATGATGTTAGGTCGTGCCATGTTATTTCAATTTGGTTGTGAAATACAAAAGTCCTTTTGTAGCGGAATATATATCTATTTTCATCAGTCGACTGCATTATGCTTTTTAGAATCATAGTAGTCGTCAATGATTTGCTTAGCTTCGTCAATGGTGATTTCTCCCTCAATATGCCTAATGGCGATCTTTAGCAGGAATTGTGACGTTTGCAATCCGTCAACCTGTTGCAGACCTATCGACGTTGCCCACATCAACGCTTTCTTGCATCGCGTGGGTTCACCTTGACGGATGTACTCCTCAAGGTCTTACATATATTTCTCGTCTTTTGCCATCATTCTCAGATACAATTATTTGACAAGTTTAAGTCCTTTTTCGGAGAGATAGTAGCGTTGCTTGGGGTGACTGGGCTTGTCGGGGAATGCTCGCAGGACATAGCCCTGAACGATGGCCGGCTTGAGCATTACTTCACGAATATATCTTTTAGTTTGTATGCCAAGTCTGGTTTGGAGCTGAGAAATGGTGCAAACATCTTCACGAATCACATTAACTAGTTGTTGAATAGGACCTTCAACTATACCACTAGCTATACCACTAGCTATACCACTAGCTATACCACTAGCTATAGCCCCTTCTTTGTTATCGTTTTGACTATCAGTGGCATTAACTTGTTCACCAGCCTGTTCACTAGTCTGTTCACCAGCCTGTTCACTTAGGCGCTTGCCAAACCAGTAGGT
The DNA here is from genome assembly GCA_937901905.1 of uncultured Porphyromonadaceae bacterium. Lineage (GTDB taxonomy): Bacteria > Bacteroidota > Bacteroidia > Bacteroidales > Muribaculaceae > Sodaliphilus. The sequence continues at coordinate 15,558 of CALDIF010000057.1, forward strand.
GATGGTGGATGAGACGAGCGTGGTGTCAAACTCCACCTTGCCGCCGGTGAGTTGCTGCCAGCGCATCATCTTGTCGATGCCATAGCCGGCGTTCTCGCTGAGTTTTGCGTAGCGGAAGAATTTGATAATGCTCGGGTTGCGAGGCATAGAATGTATCTTGGTGAGCAACTCGTCGAGTGGAAACATAAAGCGTCCCGGGTTCTGGAACTCGATGCGGTCGCTATATACCCTAATGGTGGGGTGCATCGGGCTGAAATAATCTGCATGGGCACAGAAGTTTATCAAGCCCTCGCGCAAAGCATACAGTTGGGAGTTGTCCTCGGCACCGATGCCGTTGGGCAACGCCTTGTATGGTGCGTCGCAATAGATGCGCAGGCGCTGCACGATAACACGATAAGCCTCCCAGATGTTGTCCATTTCAGGCATGCGGTAGGTGTAACGCACCGAAGCATCACTGTAACTCGTTCCGGGAACTTCGATGTAATCAATCCAGAAGTTGGGAACATTGTGTCTAAGCGCATCACGCTCGCCGAACATCAGCAGACCGGCGTATGTGAGCAAACCGTCGCTGGTGATGTTCAGTTTTTCGCAATACTCATCTAGCGGAAGACCATTGTAGAGGAACTCAGGGTTCTCAAACGCAACGTGGTTTCGGAATGTCTCCAGCGAGCCCATGTTCAAGTCAGAGATGCTTGTACCCTTGACCGTTGTCTCGCTCTTGCTGCCGAAGGCCTGGTCACGCATCATAGCCATCACCTCGCCCTCAGTAGCACGGCGGTCACCGCTGCCACTACGAATGAATGTGTTACTCGGGTTCTTAGAATAAATGGGTTTGATAGGGGATGAGGGGACGTGGAAAGCCAGCACCGTTTTCCCGTCAAAATCATACTTCTGCCCCTTGGCGGTGAGTCGCATGTTGAACTTCTGTCCACCATGAAGAACGTTTAAGAAATCTGACTCGAGTTTCTCTCCATCATTTATTCCTTGAATGTCGAATCGCTTGCCATTCTGCTTGATGCCAAGCACAATCCAGTCGCCAGACGTGTTGGAAAACGCAGACACCGTTTCCCATACACTGTCGGGCAGTTTATTGAGCGCCTCTTTGCACTCAAAGTCGTCCCATTCTATGTCGCTGAGCCTTTTGAGCAGTTCTTCTTTTGACATATCGTTGTCTTAGAGGTTGCAAAGTTACTAATTATCTGCCTAACAGATTATGAAACCTTTGAAAAGTTTTCCACAAATCAACGATTTAAGCCATAATGTAACTTAATTCAGAAAATAAGTTCAACATTAAAAACATGAAATTATGGTATATGGTTACATCAGAGTGAGCAGCGACAAGCAGACGGTGGAGAACCAACGATTTGAAGTCACCAACTTCTGCGAGCGCAACAATCTGACCATTGACGGTTGGATTGAGGAAACAATCAGTGGAACAAAGTCCTACAGCAAGCGTGCCCTCGGCACACTGCTTCGCAGAGTGGGCAAGGACGACCTCATCATCTGCACCGAGCTCTCTCGCCTCGGTCGCAACCTCTTTATGATTATGGAGATATTGAATATCTGTATGACTAAAGAGTGCCGCGTGTGGACTATCAAGGACAACTATCGGCTGGGTGAGGACATCCAGAGCAAGGTGCTCGCCTTTGCGTTCGGCAAATCCCTGACATTGATTCAGATAGCCCCTGTAACAGCATGCTCCGTTTTTTCCAAGCCCTATTTTTGATTGTTTGTCATATCATTACTCTTTGAATGAGATTAAATCAAAGAACTTCTCGAAGAATGCTTTGATTCTCTCAATAACTGTATTTTTCTTTTTCTCCCGTTCTCCTCCAGCGGCAAACGGATTCATCGGTGGTAAAATCTCTGCAATCTCGGTGCCGTTAGTTTCAACTTCTCCGTTCATAAAACACGAGTGAATAAACCGACGAGCAGGTTCTTCACGCAGATTCTCACTTGTGATAATGTCGGTAAGTTCCTGCTGCATACGCTCACGTACAAACACGTTCCAATCATCATCGATGTTCGATGTCGGGGTGAGCGAGTCGATAAATGCCTCGATGAGGTCTTTCTTCTTACGCATTTGCGGGCTGGAGTTGATGGCTCGCTCTATATTTGTGCGAATTTCGATTTGTCCGTCAACGGTGTGCTCCTCATGATATTTTTTGACCAATGCCAAAATGTAATCGATGTTGATTTCAATCTGCTTGATTAACTCCATTTCAAACACGATGTCATCATTGACTTCGGTGGTATCGTGCTTCTCGGGTCGGTGCAGGTCATAAAGTGAGATGTACATGCCGCAATAGTCCTGCAAGTCGCGTTCCGAGAGCGGGTCTTTGTCATCGAAAGCGTCAAAAACGGTGAGTACATTGCGCAATTTGAGTATTGCGCCGAACAATCTGATGAAACGCTTTTGAGCCTCCTCGCCAACGATGCGCCCGCCGACGGGGAATTCCGCCAGCAGTTGGTCGATGAGTTCTTTATACCCGTTGACGTGTTTGCCTTTCTCGTCATCATAGCCGCCGAAATACTCCTCAAATGTCCGCATCAGTACAATGCCGCAAGCGTCTTTGTCGCCAAAGAGCGCGATTGCGTCGTTTGTGGCTTTTTCAAGATTCCGGAAGCACACGATGTTGCCGAATGTCTTGATAGTGTTAAGGATGCGGTTGGTGCGCGAGTAGGCTTGCAGCAGTCCGTGCATTCGCAGGTTCTTATCGACCCAAAGTGTGTTGAGCGTGGTGGCGTCAAAACCGGTGAGAAACATATTGACCACGATAAGCAGGTCAATCTCGCGGTTTTTCATTCGCAGCGACACATCTTTGTAATAGTTCTGGAACTTGTCGCTCGATGTGTCGTAGTTTGTCTTGAACATCTCGTTGTAGTGTCCGATGGCGGTTTCGAGGAAATCGCGGTCGCTGTCGCTCAATCCGCCGGTGTCCTCGCTATTCTCGTCATCGGGGAAGTCGTCGCTCACCTCGTTGTTCACACCATAGCTGAATATGGTCGCGATTTTCAAGCGTTCAGCTTCGGGGCGGTCTTGCATCTGCTTTAAAAACTCGTTGTAGTATAGCCTTGCCATTGGAATCGAAGCCACTGCGAAAATGGAATTGAACCCGGTGAGCCGTGTGACGAGCTTGACTTCCTCAACGTCCTTGCCTTTCTTCGCTTTGGCGACTTCTTCAATATTCTGTAACTTGCGGAAGGCATACGATTTATCGTTGCGTTTCGTCTTTTGGTTGAAGTGGTCAAGGATATATTTTGTTACGATAGAAATGCGGCGTTCGTCCATGAGGGCTTTCTCACGGTCGATGTTCCACACCTCATCATCTGCAATGTTTTCCTGCTTGCGCATAGTGCTGATGTATTCCACACGGAAGGGCAGCACGTTTTGGTCGGCGATTGCGTCAACAATGGTGTAGGTGTGCAGTTTGTCGCCAAATGCTTGTGCTGTCGTTTTCAGATTTGGATGCGCATTGCTGTTGGAGTTCTGCGGAAAGATAGGAGTGCCGGTGAAACCGAAGATGTAATATTTCTTGAACTTCTTGGTGATTGCCATGTGCATGTCACCAAATTGTGAGCGGTGGCACTCGTCGAAGATGAAAACTATATGCTTCTGATATGCCTCAAAGTCGGCATTCTTTTTGATGAGCGTTGCGAGTTTTTGAATGGTGGTGATGATGATGCGGCATTTGGGGTCTTGGAGCTGACGGCGCAAGATTGAGGTGTTGCTATTGCTGTTGGCGGCTCCTTTCTCGAAGCGGTCATACTCTTTCATGGTTTGATAGTCAAGGTCTTTGCGGTCAACGACGAAAAGCACCTTGTCGATAAACTCCAGTTTCGACGCCATTTGCGCGGTCTTGAACGATGTGAGCGTCTTGCCGCTGCCGGTCGTGTGCCAAATGTAGCCGCCTGCTTTTATTGTGCCGTAGGTGCGCATATTGTTGGCTCTCTCGATGCGGTTGAGAATTTGCTCGCACGCCACAATCTGATAAGGTCGCATGGCCATAAGCATTTTCTCGCTCGTGAGAATGCAGTATTTGGTGAGGACTTTCAGAATGACGTGTTTTGAAAAGAAAGTCTGCGTGAAGTCTATCAAATCCATTATCGGGTGGTTGGCTGCGTCTGCCCAGTAGGATGTAAACTCAAAACTGTTGCTGGTCTGCTTGCGCCCTTTTTTTGAGTTCTGATTTTGGACCTCCTTAATATGGGCATTGCGGGTAGTGTTGCTGTAATACTTTGTTTCGGTGCCGTTGCTGATGACAAATAGCTGCACATACTCATAAAGCCCGCAACCAGCCCAAAAACTTTCTCGTTGGTAGCGGTTAATCTGGTTGAAGGCCTCCTTGATGCTCACGCCTCGGCGTTTCAACTCGATATGAACGAGCGGCAAACCGTTGACAAGAATTGTCACGTCGTAGCGTGTTTTATGTGTGCCGCCGGTTTCTTCATATTGGTTGATGACTTGAAGGTGGTTGTTATGAATATTCTTCTTGTCGATCAGATAGATGTTTTTAGGTAGCTCGCCGCCGTCACGCTCCAGCACCTGAATGTAATCCTCTTGAATGATGAACGACTTTTCCTCTATTCCGTCGTTGCGACGTGCGATACTTCCCTCAAAGAATCGACGCCATTCGCCATCGGTAAAGGTGTAGTCGTTTAAGCGTTCAATCTGCTTGCGCAGGTTGGCTATGAGGTCTTGCTCCTGGTGAATGTGCAGTCGCTCGTATTTTTGGTTTTCAAGTTGACGGATAAACGCGCGTTCTAGGTCGGCTTCGCTCTGATAGTCGCTTTCTCGCACCATATTTGTCTCAAATCGGGCAATGACGGTGCTTTCCTCGTTCTCGCTGATGAGGTTGTATTCAATCATGCTGTTCTCTTGAATGTTAGCAGTTTGTTTCGGTAGTATTCATATTGCTTGCGTCTTGCCTCTATCTCGGCAGGAATGCCGTCGCTGATGTCATTCACAAGTCGCTCGAAGTTGTCAAGAATAGTGGCAATTCTGATTTGTTCTTGCATTGGAGGAATAGGCAGTACGACTTTCGCAAGAACTTTTTTTGACACGTTAAAGCGAGTAACTCCATTAGCAGCCTTAACAATTTGAGTGCGGATAGACTTACTTCGTAATAAGTGCTTCAAAAAGTCAGGCAAGAAAATTGACTTATCGTTCAATCTGAAGCCAAAGCAGAAACTATTAAGATATAGATTCTCCTTAGGATGAACAGTTAATACAGAAGTCATGCCACTTTCTTCTGGAGTTTCAGAAGAACCGGTAAAAAGGACATCACCATATTGAACAGTATTTTGCCGTTCTCCTGCATTGATGTGAACTGTATCGGAGACATCAGTGCGAAGTGATATGTTTGAAAACACGTTCATATATGTGATAAACTTTGCATTGCCATTGCTGAAATCTTCCTTGCTTTTGCCAGTTAACCCACCATAGAACTCACCCAACTCTGCAAGAGCAGAATATTTAACATTGCTTAACAAATTGGGGGGGGGTGAATGTTAATAATTGATTACGGTAATACTCGTATTGCTTTTGGCGAGCTGTAAGCTCCGCTGTAAGCTCCGCTGTAAGCTCCGTAAAATTGTCGAGTATCTCGACAATTTTACGCTGCACCGCTATCGGCGGCACAGGAATCTCAAAGTTCCTAATCATATCTTGGTTGAGACCACCACGAGTGCCGTCGCCCGAAGAAATTCTCCTCAACTCCGAATATTGTCCCCGTAAGTAGTGCAATAGAAAATAGTCGTCGATTTCATCCGTTGTTACAAGGGCACATAATGATTGGTTTGTGCAAAGTTCAATCTCTGTAATTGCTACCATGCCGCGAGTTTTACCTTGTCCTGCAAGTGCGATAACTACTGTGTGTGGCGGCACCATCTTCGTTGAGCAACTATTGAATCCCAATTCAGTAATTTTGTTTTCGGTCTCAAAAACTCTACCCAAATTAACCTCGCCGGAATTCATCCAACTAATAGTCCCGCTTTCCCAATATTCTTTTTTTGTTTTAGAAGGAGTGGCTCCGGAAAAGCATTTAGCTACTTCCCCCAGTTTCTTGAAGGGTACGCCATTAGGGCATAATTCCTGAACCATTTTTTCAATCTCGTTCATAATGATATGTTATTAAGTTTCTTAATCTCTTCTGCTTGTTCAAACTCATCAATCCATTGTTTGAGTTTACTTTGCAGAGATTTTTTGTCGGGTAGGTAGAGGGCATATTCTGCGGCGTAGATATTTGCGTCTTTCGGCAGAGTGAGTTTTACTAAAGCGTCCTTTTTTTCCCGGCAAAGCAAAATTCCTATTGTTGGTTTCTCAAAATCTCTTTTCACATATTCGTTATAATAATTGACATACATCAACATCTGTCCCAAGTCTTGATGTGTAAGTTTGTCAATCTTTAAATCCACCAAAACATAGCACTGGAGCAGACGGTTATAGAATACCAAGTCAACAAAGAAATGTTCTTCCTCAAATGTGATGCATTTTTGCCGAGCTTCGAAAAGGAAACCTTTACCTAACTCAAGGAGAAATTGCTGCAACTTGTTGATAATAGCATTTTCCAGTTTACTCTCACTATAGACAGCTTCAGGTTGCAAACCAAGGAACTCAAGGGTGAGAGGATTTTTGATGATGTCATCAGGTTTTTCTATTGTCTGTCCCTCTCGTGATAATCGCAACACTTCTTCTTTGTTGCGGCTCAAAGCTAGACGTTCATAAAGACTTGAGTTGTATTGCCTTTGCAGTTGTCGCACCGACCAATTTTCACGCCGAGCCTCAATCTCATAGAAACTGCGTGCTGCAGGATTGTCGATTCGCATCAGCACCAAATAATGCGACCATGAGAGAGAGAAAGAAGGTAGACTTGTTTTGTTGCCAACTGTTTGTGAAATGTTTGCGGTTTTGGTGGTTGGAGTCACAGAGTCAATATGAGGCAGGCCGTCTTCGATTTCGTAAACAGTGTTTACGGAATTTGAGTATGTGTTGTAAAACTTGCGGCAAAGTGTCAAGGTTTCAACCGACCATCCTTTGCCGTGTTTCTGTGTTAATCTTTCTGACAACTTTTTTAGAATCGCTTTTCCGTATTGAGCTCTGTCTGCGCCTTGTTGCTCATCCTCGACAATATATTGACCTACGGCATAGTAGGTATAGACCATTGCAGTGTCGATCGCGGTCTTTACTCTGTCTCTCGCATTTTCAATTAATGATGAAATGCGATTGAACAAGGTTTCTTCTCGTTTTTCTATAGCACTCATTATTATTTGTTATTCCCAGATAAAACTAATGATAATAATTCTTAGGTCAAAATAACGACCACAATTGAGATAACAAGTTATGAAAGACTGTTTATTATTTTGTCGATGGCACTTCTTAGCTCATTCTCGCGTGCTACAATCTGCTCGATTTCGGCATTGAGCTGCTCAATGTCAATTGTCTCGCGCGTGTCCTCTTTATCAACGTAACTGCTTATGCTCAAGTTGTAATCTTTCTCGGCAACAACAGTGTTGGGAACAAATGCGGTGAAATGTTTCTCAACCGATCGGGAAACAACAGCATCATGCAAGCGGGCAATGTTCTCATCGCTCAGTTTGTTTTTGTTTCCTTCGTGCATGAACTCATTGCTGCCGTCAATAAAGAGGATATTATTGTCGGCTTTTGACTTGCGCAAAACGATGATGCAGGTGGCGATGGATACGCCAAAGAAAAGATTGTCAGGCAACTGAATTACGGCATCAACATAGTTATTCTCGACCAAGTATTTCCTAATTTTCATCTCAGCGCCCCCACGGTAGAGAACGCCCGGAAACTCAACGATTGCGGCAACACCCGTGGTTGAGAGCCATGATAGCATATGCATGGTGAATGCGAGGTCGCTTTTACCTTTGGGTGCAAGCACACCGGCAGGAGAGAAGCGTGGGTCGTTGATGAGCGTAGCATCGTCACTGCCTACCCATTTGGTAGAATATGGCGGATTGGAAACGATAGCGTCAAACGGTTGGTCGTCCCAATGTTGGGGATTTATTAACGTGTCTTCGTTGGCGATGTCAAACCTTTCGAAATTCACGCCGTGCAGAAACATATTGATGCGGCACAAGTTGTAAGTGGTAATGTTCTTTTCCTGACCATAGAAGTTCTTAACGTTGTTGCCCATGAGTTTCTTGAATTGCAACAGCAGTGATCCGCTACCGCAAGCGGGGTCATAAACCTTGTTGATGGTTTCGCGACCATCAATGGCAATCATGGCGAGCAGCCTTGATACTTCTTGTGGTGTGAAAAACTCGCCGCCGCTCTTGCCTGCGTTACTGGCATACATAGTCATCAGGAACTCGTAAGCGTCGCCGAACACGTCAATGTTTGCTTCATGTAGATCTGCTCCAAGATTAAAGCCGGCGATCGACTCAATGATCTCTGTTAGTTTGGCATTGCGTTGAGTTACCGTACCGCCGAGTTTATTGCTGTTCACGTCAAAGTCGCTGAACAAGCCTTTCAAATCAGGCTCACTGGCAGTTCCTTTTGCACTTTCCTCAATATTGGTAAAAACTCGCTTGATCGTTTCATTCAAAGCATCATCGTTTTTAGCTCGTTTGGCGACATTTTGGAACAACTCGCTCGGCAAAATGAAATAGCCTTTTTCCTGTACGGTCTGTTCTTTCCCACGCAGTGCGTCCTCGTCGCTCATTGAGGCATAATCAAAATCTGATGCGCCGGTGGCGGCAACGAGTTTGTTCAAATAACGAGCCAAGTCCTCGGATATAAAGCGGTAGAAAAGCATACCCAAGACGTAAGCTTTAAAGTCCCAACCGTCCACGCTGTTGCGCAGGTCTTCGGCTATCTTCCATATTGTGCGGTGCAAAGCCGCTCGTTCCTGTTCTTTCGACATATTTGTAAGTGGTGGTTATATATAAAAACCAAACTCCGATGTGGTGCCAGCGAGCCGACCAAAGCTCATAAACTACAAGGGAGTTTGTTGTGTATTAATAAGTTAAGTGGTCATTTGCTGGTGGCAAGTTGCAAAAATACTTGCCTACGAAATACAAAGGTAATGAAATTTTTGTAACGCAGTTACAAAGAACACAATAAAGTTTTCCACAAGATGCAATTTTGAACGAAATTTGAACGAAGTAGGGTTACTATAAAAGTGCCTCATCCGAAAAGTTTAGGAAATGTCTTATGGTCGGCAATTGTGCGACCCATGAGCGTTGCCTATTTGCGTAGTGGGAGAGATTATTATCAATCGTTGCCGATTTGGTTTAGGAGGATGAGGCCTTTGGGGGTGAGGCGATAGCGCTGCCGGGGGTGACGCGGGCTATTGGGGTAGAGCATTGTCACCAATCCGAAGTCGATGGCCGGGGTCAGGTAATTATACAGGAATGTCGGGCGGTGTTGTAGACGCCATAGTCGGTGCTAATATACTAAAATTTCGAGCAAAAATGTGAACTCGCGCAAAAATCTTTGCGCGAGTCGATATGATTTAGTACTTTTGTGGGTATTTTAGTTCCAACTGACGCGAAAATATTAGCCGTCTATTGTCTTTAACCAATCGGCACACTCATCAACAAGTAATGCGATGAGTTTCATATAAAAGGTCGTAATCTCGGTTTTTGATTTCTTTTTCAAACCGGTCATGTTATGTTGCAATGACAACAAGATGCGCAAATACATAACCGCTCATAATGGCGAATAGATTGAAGAAATACCGACTCGGGGAACTGATTGAACATTGCGACAAAAGTAACTCTTATATTGCTGTTCGATAAAAAAATTGATGAGCGTGACTCATTTCTTCGCGGAAAAATATTAACTTTGTAACATGATTGCCGATTGGCTGACACAAAACGAGTTTGCTCATGCCCTGCCAACGGTTCACTTGAATAAAATATGTCATGAGAGATTTTGCAGCAATAGACTTTGAAACCGCCAATTACGAGCGTTCGTCGGTTTGTTCGGTCGGTGTGGTCGTTGTGCGTAACGGTGAGATTGTCGACTCGTTCTACTCTCTTATACAACCCGAACCTAACTATTACAATTATTGGTGCAGTCAAGTTCACGGGCTTAGTTGTGCCGATACCGACACAGCCCCTTTGTTCCCCGATGTGTGGGAACAAATCGAGCCTATGATAGCGGGACTGCCGTTAGTGGCACACAACCGCCCGTTTGACGAAGGGTGCTTGCGAGCGGTATTTCGTGTTTACGGCATGGATTATCCCGAATATGAATTTCACGACACGCTGTGTGTGTCACGACGCAAACTGCCGGAGTTGTGCAACCACAAGTTGGACACCGTTGCCACCGCCTGCGGTTACCGGTTAACCAATCATCACCACGCTCTCGCCGATGCCGAAGCGTGCGCGTGGATAGCAAGAGAGATTTTATAACGTGGTGACATTGGCTTGACCGTGTATGACAGGCTAAGACGGTAATCATCGCAGACCTTAAACATAAACATAACATATACATAACATATACATAACATATACAACAATCATGATAGGAGCAATAATCGGAGACATTGTCGGTTCGATTTACGAGTTCGACAACATCAAGACTAAAGATTTTGAGTTCTTTGCCGACAGCATGGGTTACACCGACGACAGCATTTTAACCGTTGCCACAGCCGACTGGCTGCTCAACGGAGGAGATGTCGGCAGTTATTACCTGCGTTACGCCAACAACTACCCCCACCCTATCGGTGGTTACGGCACCGGGTTTGTCGCGTGGGTACACCGCGCCAACAGGGGAATCACCGAGCCATACGACAGTTGCGGTAATGGCAGTGCGATGCGAGTCAGTCCCGTGGGCTGGGCCTTCGACGATGAACAAATCACCCTTGACACCGCCAAACGCTCGGCAGAATGTACACACAATCATCCCGAGGGCATCAAGGGCGCTCAGGCGACGGCATTGAGCATTTTCATGGCTCGCCACGGTGCTTCACCCGATGACATCAAACGACGCATCGAGAAAGATTTCGGCTACGACCTGTCCATGACAGTCGACGAAATTCGTCCGCGATACTCGTGGCAGGGGATTGACGGCAACGGCTACGGCGGTACTTGTCAAGGTAGCGTTCCTCAAGCGATTGCTTGCGCGTTACAAGCCACCGACTTTGAAGACGCTGTTCGCAATGCCATTTCAATAGGCGGAGACAGTGACACCATCGGTTGTATCGCCGGTGGTATCGCTCAGGCACTTTTCGGTGTGCCGCAGTGGATGCAGGATAAAGCGATGTCGTTGTTGTCACAGCAACTGCGCGACGTGGTGACGCAGTTCACCTCAACCACGCTCAATGCCCACATCGATACCCCAACCCCATAATCAAACATTTGGTGTTCGGTTTACAGCAATAAATTCACTTATATTGTTGCGACATCAAACCGCTTGTCCACATTTCTCGCAGGCATGGATATACGGTTCTGCGCCATTATGCGACAGATGAGGCATGCGTGTTTGCCGTGTCCCCCTCAAACTTTCAACTGACATGAAAAAAATCTTTGTATTACTTATATCAATAATGTTTATGGCAACATCAAATTCACAGACACTGACCGGACGTCAAAAGGGTTTGGCGGCATGCGCGTGTCTGATGGCTCAAGGTGACTTGGAACGATTGGAACCGGCAGTACGCACTGCCCTCGACAATGGGGTCACAATCAACGAACTTAAAGAGGCATTCTCACAGTTATATGCCTACACAGGATTTCCCCGCTCACTGAATGCCTTGGGTGTCTTGAACAAGGTCGTGGAGAGTCCACAGCCCAACTGGCAAGCAGGCAAGCCGTGGACCCGCCCGGTCGAGTGGGACGATGCTCGCAAAGCGTACGAATTGGGCATCAAAAATCAGACTGTGGTCTCGGGTCAGCCGTTTGATTACGATTTCTGTCCCCAAGATGACTATTACCTGAAGTCACACCTATTCGGTGACATCTTTGCCGGCGACCAACTATCGGCTGCCGACCGCGAGATAGTGACAGTAGCCGCTCTCAGCGGTCTCGACGGGGTCGCTCCACAGTTGGCTGCCCACAAGCGCGGAGCCGTGAATATGGGCAATTCTCAACAACTTGTTGACGCACTTTGTGCATGGCTCGACCACGAGGGTTACACCCTACGCAACGGTTTCCCAAAAGGCGTTGCCAACATCAATTACGCGCAGTACTTCACGGGCGACAGTTTCGTATGCCCCATCAAGCCGGCTAACCTCACCGATGACCAAACGACGGTGATGCCCATCACTAATGTCACGTTCGAACCCGGTTGCCGTAACAACTGGCACATTCACCACGGTGCTCATCAAATTTTGATATGCGTTTCGGGCAAAGGGTGGTACCAAGAATGGGGCAAGGCTCCCACCGCTCTAACCGCCGGAATGGTAATTGACATACCCGAGGGAGTGAAACACTGGCATGGTGCACAAGCGGACTCATGGTTTCAACACCTCACCACCCACGTTAAAACAGGCAGTCCCGAAAGCAACCAATGGCTCGAACCGGTGAGCGATGAAGAATACAACAAGTTACCGAAACAATAAAAATTTTCGCCAAAAATTCTCCGGGTTGAAAAAAAATGATGTATATTTGCATGTGACAATAAGAAGTTTCTGGCTATAATTTCGGAAATCATTTTAGCTCTGCAATCTGAAACACAAAACTGCACATATAATCACAAATCGGTGCATGCGGTTTTGTTTTATACAACTAACCTAATTTACTCACCTAAAGCCATGGGCGCATGAGAAATCTATTACACCTAACTGCACCATCGAACTTAATCTCTAAAAAATCGTATTCCACTAACGGCATCTTACGGCTATTCGCGTTTGCGATGGTCATTGTTGTGTTTAGTATGCATCTTGATTCTCAAATCGTAATAGGGACGGAACGTGTACCCGGTCCTAACGGATTTTCTGATAGAGTGTATTATGACAACGGAAATGTTCTTGTTACAACATATGTCACATGTGCATGGTGTCATGGCAGAGGACAAGTGGTTCAATATCGACCTTATCCTCAACCTTTAGTTTCCGCAGTATGCAATCATTGTGGTGGTTACGGTGTCGTTTGTGTCGGGTCAAGTTGGCAGACTCCTCAAAATTCTTCAAGAGAATCATATGGAGGGGCATCAAATAGAGGAGGGTCTTCTACTTACCACAACGGAAATTATTGTAAGACGTGCTTAGGTGATGGAAAGTGCACATTAAGTGGTAATAATGCCAAATATGCATGTCATGGATCGGGCAAATGTTCTTATTGTGGAGGAACCGGGTTTAAAATTATGAAATCAACCATTTGTCCCACATGTGTCGGAACAGGGAAATGCCATTGGTGTGGTGGTAGCGGACAATGCCGTAGTTGTCATGGAACAGGCGAGCGGTAAAACCACACCTCACCACCCACGTTAAAACCGACAGCCCTGACTATTGCACAGCCCTCGACAATGGGGTCACACAGACTGTTCGACCTCGTCGAGGTCGCAGTGGTGGAGACATGCTCTCATTCTCCATGTGGCACCCACCTACGGCGAGCACCACATGGAGTTTAGCATAGTTGCCACGGTTACTCGCATTTTGCCATCTCGGGCTCGACACCGACACAGTGGAAGTTTCCCATCGGGGCACATTACTTCCACCACATTAGCGCAAAGCGTCGCGCGCATCTTCAACGTGCTCGCATGGTGTTACAAACAAAGTCGACCCTTCGACCCACCGGACCTCTCCGAGTTTCATGCCATACAAATGAAAGTTGCGCACCTCTATCGGACGGTCTTAAAATATTTGGTCAGGATTATTCCATAAATCCAACACCTGCCGGGCTTTTTCACGAATATTGTAGTTCACATCGAAGATGGAACGATGAGGGCTGTAACTTTTGAGGACAAGTTGCATGTATTCTTTGGCTACTTGCTTGTGTCGCTTGCCAAAGCGTTTTTTACAGCCCTGTTGCCAATAGGTCATCAAACCCAAATAATAGCACGCTTCGAGATTTTCTTTATCAATCTTGTGAATCTCATCAAAGATATTATAGGCTTTTTCATAGTCTTTGCGTCCATAGGCAAGTGCTGCATCAATCATCATGGATTCAATGCTCCTTGTGTTAGGTTTAACAGAGTTTCCATTAATCAACCTACTGATTTTGCCGGTTGGGATCCACGTCCACACAGTGTCGAGAAATTGCTTAGAGACACTACCCAACGAATAAGTCTTATCAACATACGAGATTACGCAGGCATCACTCCAAGTTGCTTTACCTTCGCGAAAATCGGGCAGCATGCCCACCTTGTTGTTTCCCATGACATTGCACTTCACTTGCATATTTCTATCCCTATTGATATACTGAATGAGTTTTATCACATAGGTGCTTGCTTGCAGCGAGTCGTCATCATGTGAGATGCTGTTACGGTCGGCATCGAAGTGCCTGAAGTCGTTAGGTAAGTTAATGCCGTTAATATCCGAAGCGTAGAAACAGGCTTGCATTTCACGCTTGATGTCGGCAGCCTCATCAGCACCGGCTGACTGCAGTCGTTGCATGCCGGCATAGAAAGTATTCACTGCCCGGGGAGTCGGTTCGACAGCGAGAACATACTCAACGATGCATAACAGGACAGACAGAAGAACAAATCGTTTCATCGGTAAGCATCTTTAACGCGCGTTGGCGTGATTGTGTATACAATTCCGAACGAATACGACTTGAGTTTGCCACCCGGCAGGTAATCACCGCCGTTCTTCAACACGTTGTAATGTGGAATATCAGCCCATACGCCCAAGCCCTGTAACTTGCTGAAACCGCCGAATTTAATTGCATAGTGAGTTGATACACCCGAGTTGAGAACGTCGCTCGCCTTTACTCCGAACGGTCCCACATAGTTAATGGGAATATTGTAGCGGACTCCCGCCTCGAATATAACACGCGAGGGGCTCTCAATGCTGCCAAAACTCAGCAGAACACCACCACCGAATGACACATGTTGCATGCGATGTCGCCACACGGGTTCGTCCACACCGGTCAATTGAGTTTTAAACTGGTTCAGTTTATAGTGTGCTGTACCGAATACCGCCCAATTCACCGAGCCAGGATTGAAACTATTGTACCCCAAGCGCAGACCACCGCCCACGTCATTGAGTACATCGCGAGCGGTGATGCCAATCGGGCTATAGTACTTAACCGTGACATCACTCGTGGGAGAACTCAAGTCATGAACGGTATAACTGTAATAGTTGTCAAAGAGCATGCGGTTTGCTGCACGGTTCAGTCCGGCGGTGGCAAGATTGCTCAATGCAAACGTATAGATATTGCTTGAACTCAAGTCAAGCCGATAGTAAAAGTGCTGCGCTCCTGCTTGCAACGACGCGACAAGCATGAGCATCGGCAAAAGTAAGAACTGTTTAATCCTCATCATTGTAGCCATAAAGTCGGTTAATGTAATGTTGTTTTTCTCGAGCAGAGACTCGAGTCAGCGAGGTTATAAGCCAGCCGCTATTGTTACCAGGTCGTGTGATTTCCTCAATAGTGAAGACAAAGTCAGGCACATCAGCGAAATGAAACTTCAGGTGATTTACTCGGTCAAACTTGAGCGTTCCACTATGTAGCAATGCGAGGAAGAAAGACAGTTCGTCTATATCACGGTTAATGGCACGCATTGCCGCTGCCAAATGATAGTCGTTGTTCATCAGGTCGTTGAACGACATGAAATGCAACTCGTGATCCACCGGACTAATGGTTACCCGGGTCTCGTTGTAAAACCCTGCCTCCCTCAGACCTCTCACACCGACCACCGCCCAGCGGTGCTGCTCTTCACCAAAGGTTTCTTGTTGCAAGATGAGCGAGAGCGTGAACTTTTCTTTGTTGAAGGCAAAGACGCATGTAGCCTCAGCCCAAGCGCACGCGTCGCTCAAGCGCAATTCGCCATTCCACTGCTCAACAGTGTTCACAAAGTCCCCGACAAGTTCCTCAAGAGAATCTCTTGGAATGCGTTGCTCCATATCGAAGTCGAAGAGTGCAAGCACATTATCATGGCGTCCCACCACACCGGGTTTTGCCTCGATGCCGTTAAAACGCGCGAGCATCTCGGCTACACTTTTCACTTGATCGTTAAAGTCGCGGTCAAGGGGTGAAGCGGCATTCAGGTGCAATGCGCCAAAAATCACTGACACCGCAACGACAGTCCGTATCAGTAGAGTAACGCGTTTCATTATCTGATACGTTCAGTTGACACTACATAAATATCACCTAACTTGGCATCCCAAATTTCGCCCCCGGTGGGCAACTCGATGTGGTTGATATAACAACGGATTTTCTTTCCTGTTTGATCGGAGTAGACCACATGACCGTCGCGATAACCATAGAAACGCTGAACGAAATATGCCACACACTCATAGTGGTCGCCCACACGTTCAATATTGTCCACACGAAGTGCGTCACTATACTCCACTTTCATGTACGAGTAGGATTTACCGCTACGACATGTTTCCGGATTGAAAAAGCCGTAGATATATTTCTTTAGTTTTTGGGTGGTGGTTCTGCTTCGGTTTACACTTGATACTTCCATTGTGACTCCTGAACTATGGAGCCTGATTGTTTCGTCCGCATTAACAAATTCATCGTAGTAGTAGGGATCGCCTTGACCGATGAATAGATTAAGTAGATTGCGCACACTTTCGGCTCGGTTCTTGTTAGAAAGTTTGGTGTTGACAATTTGTGTCATCTCAAATTCGAAGTCTTCTACTTTCTGCTTCACACGGTCTTGGAAGATTTTCTTCTGCTCCTCGGTGAGGGATTGCGCATACATTAAATTCGGGAGCACTATTGCCACAAACAACAGCAACGAATGCAGACAATTATGTTTAATCCTCATCATTGTAGCCATAAAGTCGGTTAATGTAATGTTGTTTTTCTCGAGCAGAGACTCGAGTCAGCGAGGTTATAAGCCAGCCGCTATTGTTACCAGGTCGTGTGATTTCCTCAATAGTGAAGACAAAGTCAGGCACATCAGCGAAATGAAACTTCAGGTGATTTACTCGGTCAAACTTGAGCGTTCCACTATGTAGCAATGCGAGGAAGAAAGACAGTTCGTCTATATCACGGTTAATGGCACGCATTGCCGCTGCCAAATGATAGTCGTTGTTCATCAGGTCGTTGAACGACATGAAATGCAACTCGTGATCCACCGGACTAATGGTTACCCGGGTCTCGTTGTAAAACCCTGCCTCCCTCAGACCTCTCACACCGACCACCGCCCAGCGGTGCTGCTCTTCACCAAAGGTTTCTTGTTGCAAGATGAGCGAGAGCGTGAACTTTTCTTTGTTGAAGGCAAAGACGCATGTAGCCTCAGCCCAAGCGCACGCGTCGCTCAAGCGCAATTCGCCATTCCACTGCTCAACAGTGTTCACAAAGTCCCCGACAAGTTCCTCAAGAGAATCTCTTGGAATGCGTTGCTCCATATCGAAGTCGAAGAGTGCAAGCACATTATCATGGCGTCCCACCACACCGGGTTTTGCCTCGATGCCGTTAAAACGCGCGAGCATCTCGGCTACACTTTTCACTTGATCGTTAAAGTCGCGGTCAAGGGGTGAAGCGGCATTCAGGTGCAATGCGCCAAAAATCACTGACACCGCAACGACAGTCCGTATCAGTAGAGTAACGCGTTTCATTATCTGATACGTTCAGTTGACACTACATAAATATCACCTAACTTGGCATCCCAAATTTCGCCCCCGGTGGGCAACTCGATGTGGTTGATATAACAACGGATTTTCTTTCCTGTTTGATCGGAGTAGACCACATGACCGTCGCGATAACCATAGAAACGCTGAACGAAATATGCCACACACTCATAGTGGTCGCCCACACGTTCAATATTGTCCACACGAAGTGCGTCACTATACTCCACTTTCATGTACGAGTAGGATTTACCGCTACGACATGTTTCCGGATTGAAAAAGCCGTAGATATATTTCTTTAGTTTTTGGGTGGTGGTTCTGCTTCGGTTCACGCTTGACACTTCCATAGTGACTCCGGTGCTTCTTCGCTTGATGACATTGCCACGGTAGTCATAGTCGTTGTATTGATACGGTTCACCTTGACCGATAAACAGATTAAGTAGATTACGCACACCCTCGGCACGGTTCTTGTTAGAAAGTTTGGTGTTGACAATTTGCGTCATCTCAAATTCGAAGTCTTCAACTTTCTGCTTCACACGGTCTTGGAAGATTTTCTTCTGCTCCTCGGTGAGAGTTTGCGCTTGTGTCGTGCCATTCCATGAGGCAAGCAGTAACAAGGCAATAATGGCAAATACTGTTTGTTTCATATTCTATGATGATTATGGTGTGATACAATAATTGTGTTATCGCAGTTCGTGCACTTTGATAACGTTATTGGCATTCTCAAGCACATTCACTTGCTTGATATAAGGCGAACGTGCGATACGTCTCAAGAAGTCTGCCGCGTCCTCATAGTCTACTACGGTTTTTAAATCGTTGGCATAAGTCATCACCTTAGTCCCCGGAGCAAAGTAAGTGTTCAACACACCGGGAATCATATCCAAACGTGTCTCGATAGCCAAGTCCTTGTTAAGTAACCGTTGTAAAGCAACATCGAGCGGCGTGCCCGGATTGCGATCCTTGCCGGGATTCTTGTCGTTATCCTTTTTAATAGTGCCACTACCGCTGATATTGACTTTATAATAGGGATTTTGCGTTACGGTGTAAGGAGGCTCATCGGTACGAAAACGGTATTGCCCGGTGCTTTCAGCAGCATCTTTGAGCAGGTTCTCCCAATCAGCCTTGAGACGTCCATTGCCCACCTTCTCCATGGCGTCCCAAAATTGGCTGGTAAATATGCCTCCATAGAGCGCGTTGCACCACGAGAGTTGACCGAGTTTACTCGATGTAGCCATTATACTTCCCTTTACACCGAAAAGTGCTTTCATGCTCTCGGGGTTAATGTCACTAAGGCTCTTGGCGCGACCGTCATCAGCCCACAGGGGCTTGACTGTGGTGCCTCTTTGCTCCTTGTTGCAGCAATTTGCCACGATGATGCGCAAGCGAGGGGACTTGGCTGCCACCCACTTGTCCACGGTTGCCATAGGCACCCAGTTGCCTTGATTCTCAAAACCGGTGTTCATGCAGTATTGGGGCCACGGATCGCTCGCATTGTTCATAGCATGTGTACCATGACCGCCATAAAAGGTAAACACAACGTCATCGGGCTCGACCACCATCTCGTCGATGGCTGCCTTGAGTTTGGCGCGTGTACAATCCTTGCCGTCAAGTTGCTGTAAATCAAGGTCATAATCAAGAACTCGGGCGATAGTGCGTATTTTATCTGTTGAATTCTTAAGGTCAATTTTCATGTTTTCGCCGATGCTCTCGTCAATGGTGTTGCAAAATACTACAGCATGGAGCGTCTGAGCCTGCGAAATCTCCCAACACAAAGCAAGTGCCGAGATCAGTAAAACCATACGTTTCATTTTGTCGTTGTATCTTTATTAGTATTTTTCTTGGATAAAAAATAATTACAGAAGCGTGTGAGCATGATGCCATCCAAATAGTTAAATCTGAAAAGCGTCTTATCACCCATACGAATGCCCCATTTGCGGTCGCTTAGTGAGACAAAGACCCAGGCCACAGTTTTCTTGTGCTTGAATTCAAAGGCAATTTCAGGACAATAGGGGGTTAGGGGCACGAGTTGCTGTTGCAATTCATAATTAGAGCCACTGGTGAGCAACGTGTAACGCAATGCAACGATTTGGTCGTGATTAAGAGTTGCTAACAATGAGTCGCACACGAAGTTGTCATCTACTTCAATATCATCGGAGTTGACTGTTTCTTTTGGAACTACCGAATAAACTCTCACGCGGCCGGAGTTGAAAAGAATGTCAATCAATGTATTTCCGAGTTTGGCTGTTGCAATTGTATCGGGTTGTATCCAATCCGGTACGGGCTTGGAAAGGGGTTGTTTTTTGATTTCACCCTTGGCGCATGCCGCCATGGTGCAAATGGCGACAACCATTGCCATTGCCGTTGTAGCAATGAATCGTATAGGCTTCATGAAATGTGAGGATTAATGTTGTGGATAATTAAAATTCTGTCTTGAAACTCAGGCTTACTCCATAGTTCTTTGACTTAATGTCGGCATAAGGATGTGTGCCGTCGGGTGCCTCAAAATCACGATTGAAAAAGTTGTAGTGAGGCAAGTCAAATCCCAGTGTGATAGATCCCGTAGCACCATCTTTATACGCCACTCGCACACCGGCTGACAAACGCGTGGTCATGCCCTTGCCGAACTGGTTGGCATCGTTGCCGTACGGTGCTTTGACCGAGAACCACTGACGATAGGTAGAACCTACTTCAACAATGGGCGACCAATCTTTTTCCTCAAGCATCGATTGGAAAGGTGTCAATCTAATTCCTATACCTGCCGACCAACCCGGAAGCCGATATTTTTCCATTGCATCAATACTGCGATTGGGCTGCATCTTGAATTGTTTGAAGTGGTAGTTACCGGTAACGTACACTCCTATAACAGAGTAGCGTGGTTGGTAACCGAAAGTGATGCCATAGCCAAATTGACGAAACAAATCCTTGGCTTTAAAACCGAAGTAGTTGCCTTGGTCAACCTTAATCTTGCCTTGCGAGTCGCTTACCCGTAACCAATCGTAAGTAGTTGTAAGCGCGCTCCCTCCGAGGAAATTGTTAATAAAGTAGACGGGGATACCGGGAATGTTGCCCCAAAAATTGCCACCTTCTGCGTTCAGACCGAAGAAAAAGTCGCCCGCCGACGCTGTCACACCCGAAATGAGCAAGAGGAGCGCGACAACACCCTTTTTAAACTTACCTGTTATCATGAAAATCAACATTGTTTAGCCTGCCGCGACACCTATAAATCAGGCATATACACAAAGAAAAAGACGTGGGTCGCTCACTATGTCCGCTTACCCCGTCATCAGGCCTTCGCATTGCCCCCGTTCAGGATAAGCAACGCAGTTAGCCCACGCCATCACACATTACTCCCACCTATACCACTTGAGCACAACGGCTGTATGGGTTGAATTGGTAGAATAACACACCCGGCATGAACGTCATCGGTTGCCGATTATCTTCTGAACGGTTACAAAGTTGCGAAGTTTGATGACCGAAGATAAACGTCTTAGAAACGTCCTTTTTAATAATTATGTCATGACCCACCAGCCCGGAGTGGGCTAACTGAATCGCTGCAAAATTACAATTTTTTTGAAAAGAAGAAAACGATAAGGACAAAAATTCACAGTACACATATGTTAAATAATTTAAACAATAAAAATTTTCAGGTTATTCCATCTACAAATTGAAATAATCCCTTGTAAACAACGACCATCGGTATTTAAAGACACAACACACCGCAGGACGCGGCTACTCTCGGTTTCTTCACGGCAAGAAGGTGAACTTTTTTGGGAAATTATACGGGAATTTTACACCAAGGCGGTGTGCTTCCCGCATGGCCCGGCATCACCCCGGTGGGCACAGTTGAGAAATACGGCAAAACCTACAACAAATTTGATCTTGATGACAACTACTTCGGCACCGAACTCAATTTCATTGCCAATAACAACGACAGTGGCAGTCAAATTGACTTGATGAGCACCACACTGGGCGACGAGCCTGTGTTTGTCACAGTGTACATCAGCAAAGCCGGAGTCCTCTCCTATCGTATAGATGACGGAACCGACCCCGAGCCGGAGCCCGACCCTGAAGTAGGACACACGCTCTATGTTCACAGCGATTTGGGTTGGACGGCTTACGCCATGTATGTGTGGTCGACCGCCAAAAATAGCGATGTCGAAGTGGGTTGACCCGGCGTGCAACCGTCCGAGACGGTCGTTATCAACGATGAGCAATGGTTGGTATTCAAGATGAGCAAGACCTATTCAACTTATCATGACACCAATTGGATTATCAACAATAACGGTGGCGGCAGTCAGTACAACTTGATGAGTGATTATGATTTTCAAGCCGACGCATATGTGCGTATTGCCGCCGACGGGTCGTACACGATAAGCGCCTCGGCTAATCGAACACGGCACACGTCCCTCTTGCATAGCCCCGGCTAAAGGCAGACACAGGATATGACATCACCAATAATCCCTCATCGGAATCACCCGATGAGGGATTATTTTATCGTAACCGCACAGTCGCGATTGCTTATTGGAATTTCTTGCCTGAGCCCCACGCTTGTCCCACACTGTCACCAAGGGCACGGTAACTGATGGCAGCGGCATCGAACACGATAGGCTTGAGTTTGGTCAAATCGACACGTCCTTGCTCATCTAAAATATCCTCTGTCGCGCTCATGTTCACCACCTCGCCAATCAACATACCGTCGTCGAAACTGACCACCTTACACTCTAATGTGAGGGGATACTCGTTGATGATGGGCGCATCGACATTAGGGCTGGGGGTAACAGTAAATCCCACCCTTGCCACCTTGTCGGGGACATCGTTACCACTCACCGAGCCAAAGTAATCGGACTCCGCCACGGTGCGCTCGTCGGCAAAACTGATAGTGAATGCTTGTGTGAGTTGCAAGTTATCGGTAGTTTTGTGTTTGCTCAAACTTATGACAATTCGGTTGTGCGTCAACTGTCCCGCCCACGCTGCCATCATGACGTCGGGGGTGTGATCCTTGTCCCACGTGGCAATCATCACACACGGTTGAGGCGTGGTGACTACCGGCGCAAAAGGCTAATTTATAACATTTTACATTTGCTCCATTTTTTCATGCAGTCTTTTTGCGGTTTTTGGGTAGGAATCCGGCGACACGCCCGGCTCACCCGAACCAAGTAATAACCACTCGGACGACACTCCATAGTCCTCCACCAACCGAGCCAGCCACGACACCTGAAAGATGTCCCGACTCGGCTCCTTTTTTAGAAGGTACAAATTACGGCGGTTGATACCGTAGCGGCGAGTGAAGGTCTGCTCGCCACGGATGATCCTCGCACGCTTCAGCAAAGCGAGAGCCTCGAAGAACCGCCGGACGATAGCTTCACTTTCGGAATTTTGCATCGAGTAAATCTTTTTGACGTTTATAGGTAACCGCGAACCGCTGACCCAGCCGCTGCCGGCGGTCTTCAAGAAGGGCGTCCCATTTTGCGAGCGTAGCCGCGTCCCAATCAACACGCCCATTATCACAGAAAGCACGAAGCTCGTCAGCCGACATGACAGGCATATACTTTTCAAGTGCAAACATGGAGCGCAGGCGAGCGATCGTGATGCCGCCGCCTTCCACCATTTGCCCCTCACCGAGGATGAGCCATCGGGCATTCAGCTCGGGAAACTTCGAGAGGAGGGAAGCCACAGGATTAAGCCCGATGCCACCCTCGCCCTTGAGCAACTTATTCAGGTACTGCCTCGACCAGCCCATGAGCTCGGCAAACTCTGCGGTTCGCCCGTCACATTTGTAGGCGATGAAGGAGGCAAGACGGTCGTTTATTTCCATACCCCAAGCATTTACTCCGAAACAACATACACAGGCGTGAGGCGCAGCCACTCCTTCGCCTGCTCCGACAGCTTGTCGTAGTAGGCTACCCACAGGTCAACGAACTCGTCCCCATCAATCAGGCGCACGCCACGGTGGCTCTCCCGGGCGACACGATGAGCCTCGCCGGTGAACGAACCCGAGGTGACAACCAGCCCGGCATCGCCCTCCCGATTGAGCAAAGCGATGAGCTGCCGCACCACCTCCACAGACACCGAGGCAGAGGGCGTGTGCTTCACCTGCACCTTGATGCGAGGCGTGGAAGCCCCGAGCACGTCACGGAACGCCAGCACATCGATGCCACCATCCCTGCCCCGAGGCGCAACAAAGGGAATAAAATAGCCCATAGCCCGAAGCAGCGCAGCCACCATCTCCTGAAACTCATAAGGCGAGCGACCGGCGAGCACACGGCGGATACCCTCATCGGCACGCTGCTTCAGGTCTTCAAAGATTAACTCATTTGTGGGAGCGACAGGGACATCGTCCGTATCGCCATCCACCGGCTCGGACGAAGAACCGGCAGTCCTCGACACCTTATAAACATGGAGAGCCTCACGGAAGACATCCTCCGCCGGACGGCTCAGGGCGGCAGCCCCGGCATCAGTAAGATGCCACGTGCCCCTTTGCTTTGTGATGAACCCAGCCACCACGAAACAGGTCGAGTAGAACGAGAGGAAGTTCCACCAACGAGGCGAGTCATTGACCTCATCCAGCTCCCAAGCATTCAGCGACACCCGGGAGGGCAGCGAGCGCAACTCGGAGGAAGCCACCGAGCTACCACGCTCGCTCATCAGGCGCATAACGGCAGCCAACACCTTGCAGCCACACTGCGCAGATCGAGAAAGAGAATCACCTGCAGGCATAATCATTTTATTTTTTCAAGAAGACCGAGAAGGCGGTCGATTTGCTCGTCCTTCTTCGAGAGTTGGGCAACAAGAGCAGCCACGGCGTCATCTTGAGATTTAACATTATTTATGTTTCCAACACGCTGAAGACCGCCCCCATTGGTGACATTTACTCCCGAAACAGCCACCGAGGAATCATGATAAAAAGAACAAACACTTTTGTTTAGAACTTTTGCAATCCTTTCTATCAAGCCGGAGCGAACATCCGCTGCTCGCAAAGCAGAATGCAACCGCTGGTCATTTTCGAAGCCAAGCAACCTCGCCAAATCAGAGAGCACCACCCCCTGATTTACAAGGATTTCTTTTAATTCATTTCCAGTCATAGCGCATATTTTTTAAGAAAAATCAAAAAAAATCTGAAAAACCAACAAAATTGTTTGGTATGCCAATTATTTTGTTTACCTTTGCAGGCGGAATGTTACAACAAGAGCTGTAACGCTTTTCAAAACTACAAATAAAACTTGAAATAAACAAATCGGTTTAATCAGAGATGAAGACTACAACGACAATTGACACAGGCTTCGGCAAATTCACGGTTTTCAACGTGATAGCCCAGCGCAACCACGCCACGGCATATAACATTGTCACAGGCGAGAGATTACAAATCGGCGGTTATAAAGAGCGTCTCGACCTCACCGACACAGACGATGTGGAGAGCCGCATAATTTCGGCAATGACATGAAAAAAATGACAGAGCAAATCGACCTGCGCACCCCCCTCCAAAAAGCGAGGGACGAAAAGCACCGCAGCATCTGCGATGCCTACACGGAGCTACACACTCAGAATCCCGAGTGCAGCCACAACCGCTTGTGCGAGGTACTCGGCGCGCTTTTCGAGATGACACCACAGGGCATCAAGCGAGTAATCATCAACAACGGATTATACACCCCTCAAAAAACCACAACAGCATGAAAATCTTCGAAGCAATCCAAGCAGTGCTGGCAACGCTGGCATTCATCTGCGCAGTCATCACCACAGGCGCAATGATCTATAGGGGCGATGCCTTAATCGGAATCATCGCCTACACCTTCATCACCACCCTCATCGGAGGTCTGACCTACATGAGCTACCAAGAGCTCAAGAACGACAACGAGGCGCAAAGCGAGGAAGGAGGCGACCAATGACCTGCCTGGAACCGCAATGCGAGGACAACGGACGCTACAGCACGATGGAGGTGGCAAGGATGCTCGGCATACACCGCAACACCCTCAACAACCACACCAACGCCGGACACATCCGCTGCGGTCGCCACAAGTACAACCTGCACAGGTTCTACATGGGCAGAGAAATAAAACGATTTTGGAGGGCACACCTCCTATCGTGAGAGAGTATTAACAGCATTATTAACGGTGGAAAACAGTGTGGGGAGCAAGCAGCTAAATGAACCCACCCGGCGGTGGCAGCCAAGAGAGGCAGAAGACACCACACGCCCCCGGGCGAACCGAGAGGTGAAGTCCGAGAGCGGAAGCAACCACCTGAAGGGTACTCGAAACAAGTCCAGCCCCACGCCCGGAGCTGGGCTACCAAGAGGGATGGTGCAGCGGCAGCAGGCGGTCTCATGAGCCGCAGGTCGGAGGTTCGACTCCTCCTCCCTCCACAACAAGGCAACGCCCGAGCCAAGAGGGCATAAACACTAACTAAAAAACCACAACAATGAACAACGGAATCATTGAAGTCCAGCAGGCCGAAATCGTACAGGCGATGGACAAGGCGGCAATCGATGTACAGATTGCCACGGCAAAGGCGTACCCACGCCACCTACCAACCGTGCTCAACAACATCCAGACCTACGCCACAATGGACGAGGAAACAGCCGAGGACTGCTTCTACGCCCTGCGCAGAGCCGGACAGAACGGACAGCAGCTCATCGAGGGGCTGAGCGTGCGCATGGCAGAGATCATCGCCAGCGCATGGGGCAACATGAGAGTGCAGACACGCATTATCGCCAATGACGGCAAGACCATCACGGCACAGGGCGTGTGCATCGACCTTGAAACCAACGTAGCCGTGAGCGTTGAAGTCCAACGCCGCATCACCGACCGCCAAGGACGCGCCTTCAGCGAGGACATGCAGGTGGTCACCGGCAACGCCGCCAGCGCAATCGCCTTCCGCAACGCCGTCCTGAAGGTCGTGCCGAAGGCGGTCACCAAGAAGGTGGTCAACGAGGTGAAGCAGGTGGCGATGGGCAAGAGCCTCACGCTCGAAACCAGCCGGCAGAACCTGGTCGCCTACTACGCCAAGATCGGCGTCACCGAGGAGATGCTCTTCGGCTACCTCGGCATCACCAAGCGTGACGAGATCGACACGGACATGGTGTTCGAGCTCCGAGGTCTCGCCAACGCCATCAAGGAGGGCACTACCACGGTGCAGGAAGCATTCGTCAAGCCTGCCCAAGAGAAGAAGGAGGCTGAGGCCGCCAAGCAGAAAGCCATCGAAGCCAAGCAGAAAGCCATGGAGGCACAGGCACGCTCGTCCCGAGCCACCAAAAAGGTAGAAACCACCGAGGTGGTCGATGAGGAAACAGGCGAGGTCAAGCAAGCGACCCAGCCCGGCATGTTTGACCACGAGCAAGAGGAGGTAAAGCAATGAAAGATGACAAGAACATCCGCCTGCTCGCATTCCTTAAGAGCGACAACCTCGCCGAAGCCAAGCAAGCCTACGCCTTTATTCAGGGCGAGGAACTGAAGGACAACGCCAAGAGCCGTGGCGTCTACCTCATCTACGAAGACGGACACGCCGAGCTGTACAGCGGCAACAAGCAGTACACTGGCAGCGTGAGGGCGGTCACCGCATTTTAACAACTAACAGGGTGCCGGTTTCCCAGCACCCCCGATTAACAACTTCAAACCACAACAAAATGAGTTACACAATCATCAGACCCAAAGACCGCCAAGAGTGGCTCAGCCACCGAGAGGGCGGCATCGGAAGCAGCGAGGTCGGCACGATCCTCGGCTTGAACCCCTTCGATACCCCACTGCAGCTGTGGCGCAGAAAACGCCACATCGACCCACCCATGCAGGAGAACGAAGCCATGCTCATGGGACACCTGCTCGAAGACGCAGTGGCGCAACGCTGGCAGATTGCCACAGGGCGCACCATCATCAAGCGCAGCGCAACGGATTGGCTCATCGTCAACCAAGATCGTCCCTTCCTGCGAGTGAGCCCGGATCGCACCTTTTGGGTAGACCCCGAGGGTAAACAGAACGAGGGCAACAAGGGCATCCTCGAGTGCAAGACAACCATGTACGACATCGACCCGGAAGACATTCCCCTGCATTGGTTCGCCCAGCTGCAGTACCAACTCGGCGTAGCAGAGATGGAGTACGGAGAGCTCGGCTGGCTCTGCCTGCCACGCCGCAGCTTCGGACACAAGCCCATCGCCTTCGACAGGGAGTTTTTTGAGTGGGCAGTCAGCGAGGTCGAAAAGTTTTGGATCGACAACGTCCAAGGAGGCATAGAGCCGCTCCCCACCTGCGTGGAGGACGTGCTGCTGCGCAATCCGAAGCACACCGCAGGGCTCATCGTGGAGGCAGATCCGAGCATAGTCACAACCTGCGAGCAGCTGCGTGACGTAAAGGCGAAAATCAAGGAGCTCGAGGACGAGAAGAAGGAGTGCGAGGAAAAGATCAAGCTCTCCATCGGCGAGGCAGAGGGCATCTGCGCCCCCGGAACGATAGGCCTCGCAAAGCCCACGATTCTCGCCACATGGAAGGCAAGCAAGGACAGCACCAAGTTTAACGAGAAACGCTTTGCAGACGAGCACCCAGACCTCTATAAGCAATACCGGGAGGTGAAGACGGGCGGTCGTCTGTTCCTGCTCAAACTCAAGTAACGAAGCGCAGCATGGTTACCATCAGCAACCAACAACGAGATATGGCGGTTGAATTCCTGAGGTTGTTTATTATCCTCACCCAAGACAAGGACAGGGACAACCTCAGGGTGACCAACCTGCGGCGCAGAGCGAGCGTCCTCGCACTTCAACTCGAGAAAAAACCAACGACCCCACACTAGCGAGCGTCAAAACGGACAACAGAATGACAAAACGCAAATTTCAACTCTACCTGAACGACTGCGAGGTGGTGGCAAAGATCCTCACCGAGAAGCAAATCGGTCGGCTCTTCAAGGCGATTGTTGCCTACCTAAAAGGAGAGCCAACCGACAAGCTGCTCGACACCCCACAGGTGCAGGTGGCATTTGGAATGATACGAGGCAGGCTGGACGAAGACACGGCACGCCAAGAGCGCAATGCACAGCAATATCGGGAGAACGGAGCAAAAGGTGGTCGCCCACGCAAAGCGACCACCGCTGCCGCCCGAAGGAAGACCGGCGAGGCTCACGCTGAAACGCACCCCATCGAAAAGGCTACAGCCGAGCAGTCGACCCAGGACGGACAGGAATCCGGAGAAACCAAAAAAACCAAAGCGGTTTTAAAAAAACCAAAGCGGTTATTTGAAAACCAAAGCGGTTTTTGCCCTTTGCAAGAAGATGAAAATCAAGCAGATACAAAAACCAAAGCGGTTTTTAACGAAAAACTCCCCGAAATAGGTAGCGTGGAGGAAGAAAAACCAATCCCCCCCACACCCCCCCTATATAATACCCAAGATAATAATTATTCTCTCTCATCGGGCGTACGCACGTGCGAGGAGGGAGAAGAAGCAATCAAGGCGATAGATGAGCTCGAAAAAGAACTGCTCGGCTCGCAAATTTGGATTGAAACGCTTTGCAAGAACCGCCAACTGACAGCCAAGGAGGTCACGACATACATCATGGACTTTTGCGCATGGCTGCGAGAGGTCGGGCAGCCGGAAACGCTCACCGAGGCACGCCGGCATTTTGTCAACCAACTGCCCCACATCATTAGGAAATATCAACAGACAACAGAACAGGACAACAACAATGGAAACAGGATTACAAATAGCCCAAGAACTCGCAGGCAAGATGAGCGTAGGTCGAGGGCGGAAGGCTACGCCGCCGCTATCGCCAGCCTTGCGGCAGAGGAAGGTGGCACTGCTTGAGCAATTCACAAGCAGGGAGAAATTCATGATTGCCATGAACCCCAGTATGCAGCTCGCCTGCGCCGACAACCCCGAGAGGGCGTACTTCGGGACAGCCCCGAACCTCGTCCTTCTCAACCACACCTACGGCAGCAACACCTCGGCGATGTGGCTCCTGCCCCAGCTCTTCAACTTGAGCGAGTTTTGCGGCTGCCGGGAAAAGATGGACGAACAGCAAGCGATAGAGCTTGCCCGGGTGATCACCAGCGAGTACGGCTACCTCAAGACGAGCGAGCTCATGCTTTTCTTTCACTACTTCAAAGCCGGCAAGTACGGCAGGTTCTACGGCAGCATCGACCCCCTCGTCATCACCACAGCCTTAAAAAAAGACTTCCTGCCCGAGCGAGAGGAGGCAATCGAAAAGCATGAAAAAGAGCTCAAAGATGCCGAAGCCGAAAGGGAACGCCAAGAGTGGCTGGCGTGGAGAGCCAAAAGGCTCGCCGAGGGCAAGCCACCCTACCCGGATGTGCCGGAAGGCCATCCCTACTACCCGATGCAGCAAGCATTGAGGCGGAAGCAACAGGAAGGATAACAATAAAATAAAGGGTTGAAATATGAAAACGGTTATAAAACGTTACGGTGACACATTTGTGTTGTATATTGACGAGGGTGACGGCAGGGGTTTGCGTCAAGTGTTGCGCATGGACGAGGTTTCGTTTTCGTTCATGAGATTTGAGTTACACGAGGCGTGGCGCGAGTGGGAGCGCAGTGATGAGTACAAGCGTCGCGAGGTTGAGCGTCGCGAGTATTGGCGGCAGCTGCGTGGCTCGGTCGGCAAGAAGTGATGAAATAGGGCGCGTGGCGCAGTGGGCTGATGGGTGAGGATAAATTAGACAAACTAATCAAAGCAGCATATGAAGGGCAAAAAGCACAGAATAACCCGGGAACAGGAAGCATGGCTCATTGAGAACTATGCCGACACCAAGAACGAAGACCTGCTCGCCCATATCGGATGGGAGGCAAACGCCGGACGAAGTCTGCGCCGCATAGCCGTGCGCCTCGGGCTCGCAAAAAGCAAGGATTTCATGAGGGCGACACAGGCGAAGGCCACCGCCCACGCACGGATTGCCAATCAAGGCGAGGGCAACGCCGGAGCGAGGAACCTGCGCATCTACGGCAAAGCACATCAGTTCAAGAAGGGTGTCACCAGCCGGCAGCGTCTCGGCGATGAGCGAGAGAATGAACGTCTGCGCAAAATGCGCATCAGCCGGAACGAAACCATCCACAAAGAACGTATCCGCATTAATTGGGGCTTCGAGCAGCAAACCAAGCTGCGACTCATCAGTAACCCCAAGCAAACAATGACACGGCACGCCCTGAAGAAACGAGGCTACATCGTCCCCTGCCGCAGGGCAACTACCGTGTACTATGACAGCGACACAGTCCGAAGCGAAAAGGTCGAGAGGCGTGCCGCCGAGAGAGGAATAATCATCAAACCAAAACCTAACAATTATGTTTAACAACAAGAAACCAGCAATCCCCACAGCCACCGCAGCCCGGGAGATGGCACTGAAAGCGTCCTACAGGGACAACAAGGAGCAAACAGCAGAGATAGTCAACACCATCAAGGAGGCAGCCGAAGCCGGCAACACCCAATGCACCATAGACGGAGCATTGCCTGATCCGATTAGAAGGCTGCTGCAGGAGCAAGGCTACAAGGTGACGCTCTACTTCCACAAGAACGAATCATTCACCAAAATCAACTGGTAACAACATGGAACTACCCGACAACATTATGAGCGTAGTGCCGCAAAAGCCGAGGCATAAGTTCAACATCAAGGTGAAAACTTTTGTCTTCACGCTTGATCAGATTGAGAGCGACAGGCTGGACGTGGACGGCATTGTAAATGATTTTTGCGAGAGGCACAACATCATCTCGTTAATATGCGACAAACACGGACGCAAGTACATCTACCGCATCACCTACAAGGAGATGATTTTTAACAACACCACCAAAGACAAGAGAAAAAATGACAGAGCAAGAGAATAAGATGTTCGAGCTGGCGGAAGACCTCGGCAGCGACATCAGCAAAGTTCTCGACAGGCACAGCGAGAGAACAGACGATCCACGGCACATGATGTCAGCCTTCGGCTACGCTGTCTCCATGATTGTGCAGGGACAGGCACTGCTGAACGGAACCGACCCCGTGAAGGAGGTGGCGTACTTCGCCCGATACCTTGTAGCGGTTTCGCAGACTTTCAGGGATAAAACAATCCAAGCACCGAAAGGAGATGCGTAATGGCAAAGCGAATCTACATCAGCGGAAAAATCAGCGGCATAGACCCGGTCTCCTCGAGGTCACGATTTGACGAAGCCGAGAAGGCTCTCAAGGAGGCTGGCTTCGAGGTGGTCAACCCTTGGGACATCAAGCCGCCGGTGGAGGGACAACCCACATGGGCGGAACATCTCATCGCCGACCTTCAGGAACTCGCCAAGTGCGATAGACTTTGCCTGCTTGAGAATTGGCACACCAGCCCGGGAGCGAATGTAGAGAAATACTTCGCCAACGGAATGGGCATCCCGGTATTTTTCGCAAACAGCGATGGACATGAAGCCAAGCTCATCGGGCTCGACATCGCACGGCTTGTGTGGGAGGCAAAGGACAGCCCGAAGCCCACACCCACCCAGCAACCTACCCGGGGAAAGAGAAGGAGGGGATTATAGGGGAGGTTAAGTTAGGGGTTACAGCACGCATAGGCGCACGTGAGCGCACGTGTGAGGCTTGAACCCGAGAGGTGGAACAACTCCACCTCTGCCTTGTTGAAACGCCGCACAGGCGAAATTTGATATAAATAACTCCACCGAAACATGAACAACAAGAGAGAGGAAGATGATGACGAAGAAACAAACAGCGACAAAAAATGACGAAATACCGCCCATTAAAGCCATTGCCGAAGGAAAACAACAGACAAAATACATCATCGGCATAGACCCGGACGTGGACAAAAACGGAGTGGCGATTGTCGAGAGAGAAACCCGAAGGCTTGAAGCCACCAGCCTGCCGTTTGCACAACTCATAGACTACCTGCGCTGGTGCAAAGAGCGAGAGGAAGAAAGCGACTGCGTCTTCATCGTCCACATCGAGGCAGGATGGCTCAATCAAAGCAATTGGCACACCCGATGGGGCGACAGCATATCGCAGAGCGCAGCTAAAGGTCGCAGCCAAGGCAGAAATGAGCAAGTGAGTCGCCTGCTGGGAGAGATGTGCGAACACATCGGCGTGCCTTACAGGTTTATCAAGCCCTACGCCAAATGCTGGCAAGGAAGGGACAGGAAGATAACCCATGAGGAACTCGCCGGCTTTACCGGCATTATGGGACGGACAAACCAAGAAGCCCGGGACGCAGCTCTCATCGCATGGCTCGGCGCAGAGCTTCCCATCAAGGCGAACCTGCAATAGATTATCGCTGCGAACAACGGCGAAAAGCCACGCAAACAAGGGAAAAGTAAAAAAATTGTTAAATACGCTCATTATGTAAGCACAAATTTATACCTTTGCTCATTCTAAAGCAACAAAATCGACAGACATGGTAGCCAAGAACCA
>CALDIF010000058.1 GCA_937901905.1 uncultured Porphyromonadaceae bacterium
TCCGATTGAATGGTGGGGACAGTTCAGATTAGGTTAATTCGTGAAATCAGTAGTTCGTTTTGTCCTCGTGTTGCCACGATAAGCGCCACCCCTCGAGTAAAAACTCTTTTTGTGCGGTCAAACGAGGCAGGTACTTCTTGAGCAGATGGATAATAGGCAGCTCAAACGCTATAACACAGACTAACACAATAAGATAGTGAGTGAATGAGAACGGCGCAGTCAACAGTTTGAGAATTAGGATTTTGAGAGGACCGATCAGAAAATAGTGTGTGCCTAACACGATGAGCGAATACCGTCCGATGTAGGAAATGACAGGTACCGGACGTTTTATATATTGACACACGAACAGTAGGGCAAAAATAGAAACAGCCGGCAATAAGTAGAGCCGCAGGTAATCGGGATATACGCGATGTTTCATGTTGATTTCGCTTGCCAAGAACCACAGCAAGACGAAGACTCCGACAACCATGGCAAGACGCACCGCCAGTGATGGTCCACGCGTGAGTAAACCATGTTGTTTGGCCTCGGAACCGAGTATGAAATAGGGTAGTGCAACCAATGCAATGTCAAAGTATAGAACCAAGTTATAACCATTATAAACAACGATATACCCTATAACCGAAAGACCGATTGCGACAATGTTAGTCCACAAGCGAGGTAAGTACTGTTGCAGCAGATAGTACATGATGTTTACCTCAAACAACACCAACAAGAACCACATGGGCGTGTTATTGTCGATGGGGTTGAGTGGCATTTTATGCAGTGCTGCAGTGATATTCATGTGGGTCATCAACATGGAACGCCCGAAAATGTAAACAGTACCGATAAGCAAGAAAAACACCATGGGTATGATGATATTATTGACTTTCTTTCGTACAAAATCGCCGAATCCGTTATACGTCTTGAAGAATAATCCCGATAAGAAGAAATACATCGGTATGCGAAACTGTTGCAGTATGTCATTAACGTGTTTGGATAACGCGGTGGAGTGGATGTGAAACGATACAACCAATAGGATACATAATCCCTTCATGAAGTCAATGTATACAATTCTTTCTTTTGCCATTATTCGGAACTTACTGTGATTTGATACGGAGTTGAATTTGCCGCCAATGCACATTGTCGGGCTATTGACACGTTATTGTCGGTCAAGCCAACGGCGAGTCCTGTTTGCATTGCGGTAGTTATATGTTCTTTAACAAACTCATCGGTGGGAACAAATTGACTGTTGTCAATGCTTACATTTAAGTTAAGGTGGTCGATTATACTTTGACACACGGCGTATGCCGCTATCAGGCGTGGTATGCCTTCTTGAAGATGAACACCATCGTTGGTCAGACTTCCCCCACGTCCCATTGTGGAGAGCGTGCTATGACGAGCATTTTGAACGGCAGTGCCGACAGGCATTATAAAATCAACGCGATCAGCCACTTCCGACTTAACGCATTCGGCTATCATCTCGAACATCTCGTCGCTTGTGACAGGTGATTTGTTGATGCCGTACTGCTCGGGGTGAGTGATGCGATAACCGCCTACAGGATAGGCGGGGGTGAGCAACCAAGCCGTCGCAATCTTGCTGTCGATATTGTCTTTAACCCAACCGATAGCCGATGGTACGTCTTCGTAATATGACGGTTCGGTTGTCATCTTGCTCGATTGTTGTAGGGTGACCATATTCCATCGCTTGACTGAAATTGCTGACTGTAAATCGCTGCTAGATTGTTTTTCCCACTTTCCGCCATCATTGTTAATGTGAAAATAACTATACGAGGTGTTAAAAAGCATATGCTTCCTGTAATGGGCTTGTAGGTTTTCTCCGCCGGTGTATAACAGACCTATAGTGACGTGTCTATCGGGCAGTATGTCTTTGAGTATATAAGGCACATAAACCATGGCGTCCCATGTATAACTGTTACCGATGCATAAAATATTGATGTCATTGGGTGACGCATCTGTCGTATCTGCGTGGACAACAGGCGTGTCGGTCTTATTACACGATAGCAGTGCTAAAGACACAATCAGAACCAGTGCCCCCATGGTCACAACAATGCAAGCCATTGCGACTCCGCCATAAAACCCTGTGAAATATGTGCCTGTTTTGAACATCTTGCGTGATTTTGTTTGCAAAATTAGTGCAAGCCGAGCGCAAATGCAAATTTATTTGCGATTTGGTGCAGCCTAATTTCGACCCTCTCGTAAATTTGCGTAAATCAGTGCATATGCGCCCGTGAGGGCGAAATATAGATAACCGTGGGTGGAGTGCAGCGTAACCCACGGTTCACAGACGACACGGCGCGCCGCCTCTGTAGGAAGCCATATCTATCGACCGAGGGTCGAGCATCTGTGTAACCCCATTTGGGGGGGGCAGTTCCGATTGAATGGTGGGGACAGTTCAGATTAGGTTAATTCGTGAAATCAGTAGTTATAACCTCTCGTAAATCAACGTGCATTATTTCGACCGGAGGCTGAATGAATTTGTGTGTCATTTTGCTGTTATATATGCTCGTTTTGTGTCAAGATTGACGAATTGACGATAATTCACTTACAAATTGTAACTAAAAAGTCTTATTTGAGCCTCGGACAACGTAAAAGAATGGCGCATTTAAGGGAAATTTAAAATACTTTCAAATTGATTTTTTTTGTCAAAAAGCATTGCTATGTGAGAAATTTAATATAATTTTGTGACATCAATAGCCCATAGGGCATTGTTTCACTTTAAATAACTCACAACAAAAGCAAAATTTAGCGTCATGAACGTTGAAAAAATTTTGAGCAATCTGGAAGCCAAGCACCCCGGTGAGAAGGAATTCCTTCAAGCGGTGCGTGAGGTTTTGCTCACAGTGCAAGACGAGTACAACAAGCATCCGGAGTTTGAGAAAGCCAAGATTATTGAGCGCATGGTCGAGCCTGACCGCATTTTCACTTTCCGCGTGACTTGGGTCGACGACAATGGTGAGGTGCAAACCAACATCGGTTATCGCGTGCAGTTCAATAACGCGATCGGTCCGTACAAGGGAGGTATTCGTTTCCACGCATCGGTCAATCTGTCGATTTTGAAGTTCCTCGGTTTCGAGCAGACTTTCAAGAATGCCTTGACTACACTGCCTATGGGTGGTGCTAAGGGCGGCTCGGACTTCAGCCCCAAGGGTAAGAGTGATGCCGAGATTATGCGTTTCTGCCAAGCCTTTATGCTTGAGTTGTGGCGTCATGTCGGTCCCGATATGGACGTTCCTGCCGGTGACATCGGTGTCGGTGGTCGAGAGGTGGGCTATCTCTACGGTATGTACAAGAAGTTGACCCGTGAGTGTACAGGAACTTTCACCGGTAAGGGTATGGAGTTCGGTGGATCGCGCATCCGTCCCGAGGCAACCGGTTTCGGCGCATGCTATTATGTACAGAATATGTTAAAGCATCTCGGCACCGACTTTACCGGAAAGACGGTTGCCGTGTCGGGTTTCGGTAATGTGGCTTGGGGTGCGGTCACCAAGGCGACTGAATTGGGTGCCAAGGTTGTCACGCTCAGCGGACCTGACGGTTACATTTACGATCCCGACGGAATCAATACTCCCGAGAAGATTGACTACATGCTCGAACTCCGCGCCAGTGGCAATGATATATGTGCCCCCTATGCCGAGCGTTTCCCGGGCTCACAGTTCTTTGCCGATCGCAAGCCGTGGGAACAGAAAGTCGATATCGCTATGCCGTGTGCAACGCAAAACGAGGTTTCGCTTGATGATGCAAAGAAATTGCGTGAGAACGGCGTGATGCTCGTGGCAGAGGTCAGTAACATGGGTTGTACTGCCGAGGCTATCGATTACTTCATCGAAAATCGTATGGTCTATGCTCCCGGTAAGGCAGTGAATGCCGGTGGTGTCGCCACTTCGGGTCTCGAAATGACACAGAACGCACAGCACATCTACTGGACTGCCGAGGAGGTTGACCGTAACTTGCACCAAATCATGAACGACATTTATGAGCAATGCTGCCGATACGGTCAGGAAGCCGACGGCTACATGAACTACATGAAGGGAGCCAACATTGCCGGTTTCATGAAAGTGGCAAATGCCATGATTGGTCAAGGCATTATATGATAATTTCAAGGGACTTCGTTCACCGCATGATGTGGTGAGAACGGAGTCCTTAACTTATATTTACCGCGATAAAACACACTCATAACCGAAAATATTATTATAGAGATTGCTTAACTATTTTATAAAGTACCTTTAACGAAAACAGGTTGCCGTGCGTTGATTGGCCCGACAACCTGTTTTCTTTCTTTTTGTTGGAGTTTATAAACCTGCAAACACTTGATATACCGAAATATGCTCCCGTCATGATATACACCACACAACGCATGATTACACCTCGTGCAAGTCGTGTCCCATACGCTCTTTCTTGGTGTGCATGTAGAAACGGTTGTAACGATTGGGAGTAATCTCTATAGGTACATTCTCGATAATTTCGAGTCCGTAACTTTGCAAGCCATGTCGCTTGGTGGGATTGTTGGTTATCAAGCGCATCTTGGTCACACCGAGTTGTTTCAATATGTTTGCCCCGACACCATAGTCGCGCTCGTCAGCCTTGAAGCCGAGGTGTATGTTGGCATCAACCGTGTCGTAACCCTCTTGCTGCAATTTATAGGCACGTATTTTGTTCATTAAACCGATTCCACGCCCCTCTTGACTCATGTACAGAACAACGCCCTTACCTTCGGTCTCAATCATCTGCATCGCTTTGTGAAGTTGCTCACCGCACTCACAACGCATTGACCCGAAAATGTCGCCTGTTGCACACGACGAGTGCACGCGAACCAATAGCGGTTCACCCGCTTCCCATTCCCCCTTGATGAGCGCGATGTGCTCGAGTCCGTTGTCAATTTGGCGGAAAGGAATGAGGTGGAAGTTGCCGTACGCTGTGGGCAGTTCAACTTCTTCTCCGCGTTCGACCACTTTGTCGGTCAATAAGCGATAAGCCACCAAATCTTTGATTGTGATTATGGGTAGCCCGTGGCGCTTGGCAATCTCTTGCAGTTGTGGCAATCGTGCCATCGTGCCGTCGGGATTGATAATCTCGATGAGTGCCGCAGCCGGTTGCAGTCCGGCGAGCCTCATCAGGTCGACCGATGCCTCGGTATGCCCGTTACGCTTGAGCACGCCCAAATCCTGTGCCCGCAGCGGATTGACATGACCGGGACGACCGAAGTGCTCGGGGCGGGAGGCGGGATCGGCGAGGGCTCTGATAGTCATTGCGCGGTCGTGCATCGACACGCCTGTCGTACACCCCTCAAGCACATCGACCGTGACTGTGAATGGTGTGCCGAGTACACTCGTGTTGTCCTCCACTTGCATCGTCAGCCCCAATTCTCGACAACGACTTGCCGAGAGGGGTGCACACAGCACACCGCGCCCCTCGGTAAGCATGAAGTTCACTTTCTCTTCATCAATAAGTTGTGCTGCTGTGACAAAGTCGCCCTCGTTCTCGCGATCTTCGTCATCTACAACTATTATAAGTCCGCCTCGGCGTAATTGTTCCAATGCTTCATCTATCGTATTCATAGTCCTGATGGAAATAATCTGTTTAATATATAGTCGTTGTCACGTGTAATGCTATTGTTCGACATACTCTTTGTCACGCGAATACGACCCGGTAAGAATTGATAACATCTGTCTGCTGACGGTGATTACCTTGCGTGCATCGCTCATTATCAATCGGTGGTGATAGCGCCCCCAAAGCCATAAGGGTATGCTCACCGGTAAGAATATCATCAATGCTGTTGCAGCGTGGCGGTTGGCGACCGGGCAGCCCATTCCCGTACTGCGCATCACCGGATAATCCATAGCCTTACCGAGTACCATGCGGTCGCGAGAGTTTGCCAAGTATTCAACAACGGCATCGACCTCATTACTCAACGTCTCACAGTCGTTGCTGTCATCGCCTGCAGTGAAATATCGTGCCGGCGTAGGCGGCGTTTCATGCTTTGCAACGAAAGATGCGGCATTCGTGTACAACGCTTGAACCATCGTGATGGCTGTAGCGTTGTCCACATCATTAATAATAACGTCCTTCACTTCAAGTTTACGCACACGTGATGACCCAATCAATCGTTTGAACCAATTGACATAAGTGTCGGGATTGAAAACGGCACTGTCATTGACCGCCTTGTGTGTGAGATAAACCCCTAACGGAAGCAGTACTGCCGAACTGAGCCATACGCCTTCCCACACGGGCCAACGACCGTCACGAGCCAACTTATAGCCGGTGTTGTCAATGACATAATAAATGACATAGAGAATAACCGAGACCACAATGGGAGTGCCGAGTCCGCCCTTGCGTATAATAGCACCCAAAGGAGCTCCGATTAAGAAGAATATCAAGCACGCCAACGATAAAGTGAACTTCTTGTGCATTTCGATTTGATGACGGCGCACCACGAAGTTGTCATCGTTGATGACATAACCACGGAATTCACACTCGTTGCGCATCGA
Organism: uncultured Porphyromonadaceae bacterium; assembly: GCA_937901905.1. Classification (GTDB taxonomy): domain Bacteria; phylum Bacteroidota; class Bacteroidia; order Bacteroidales; family Muribaculaceae; genus Sodaliphilus. Next base: position 6,486 of record CALDIF010000058.1, read on the forward strand.
ACGTGCTGTAACCAGGGCTTGATTGGTAATGCTGCGTCTCATTGGCGAACTCATTGATGCAAGCAAGGTGTCTAACTTGTGGGGCGGGGCAGAGGTGACCGCAGCTACCGGCACGTACACGAAATCGCTATCAATCATCTCGGGACGCCATAGTGGGACACCACACACGCGAGCACTATGCAACTCGGTGCTCAACACACTGCCCACACTGTCGATGTGGACACGAACGCTATCTATTGTTTGCTGCAATTCTTTGATGTTTTTACCCACATATTGTTGTCGCATTGCATCATCGTCCATACGAGTAAAAGTCGCGTCATAGGGCACGACAATCTCTTTGTCGTGAAATGTTTCACGGCGGTACAACTCTCCCTTGAGCGTACCGGCACCGCTACCCGAGCGCATCTCCTCATACCAGTTGCCACTATATAAATTCAGCAACAAGTGTTGTTTGTCGGTTGTCATGCTCAGGCTGCCGCTATCGGCTGTCACGATGCGCGGATAAGACGTCCCTCCACTGCTGACATCGTATATCAGCAAACCGTATAGGGTGTTGGTGGCTTCGTCCTTATTCTTGACATACAGGTTATAACCCGGAATTTGGCTGTACATGGTGCCTACGGGTATGTCGAGTGTGGGTGACTTTTGTCGCATCGAGAATAACAGTGTCCACATCTTGACTTGACTTTGAGGCACAACGTAGTCTTGGAAAAAAAATAACCCTATCGCAATCGCCGTCACGAGCCACGCAAGCGGTTTCATCACGGTCAACAGGGAGATACCGCTCGACTTGATAGCGGTTAACTCCACATGCTCTCCAAGGTTGCCGAATGTCATCAGCGATGCTAATAAAATGGCGAGAGGCAGCGCAAGTGGCACCAATGACAACGCCGCATAAAAAAACAGTTCCGACACCAGACCGATGCCCAATCCCTTGCCGACAAGTTCATCGACGTACTTCCATAAGAACTGCATCATCACGATAAACAGGCAAATGAAGAACGTCATCATGAACAGCGGCAAGAACGTTTGCAGCATGAATGTATGTAGACGCTTAATTTTTAGCATATTATCGGCATTGCCACGTCAAGTGACACTCCAAAGTGCAAAATTACAAAAAATGTTGTAAATTTGCCGAAAATTATCAGCCTATGTGGGATATTAAAGCAAAATGGCGTAACTTTCGTCAATGGCAGCGTTCTCCATATGTCCAAGAGGCTCCCTCGGTTGCAGATCAACATCATTGTCTCAACTGCGGTGAAAGTTTCGACGGACTTTTTTGTCCTCGTTGCGGACAACATTTTGACACTAAACGATTCACATGGAACAACGCTATTCGCTACTTGATTGAGGTATGGGGCTTGGGCAACAGTGTGTTTCAACGCACTATTTTTCACCTGCTCACGCGACCCGGTTATATGATTGCCGATTACATTAAAGGAAGACGACAGCCGTATTTTCAACCGGTGCGTCTATTGTTTATCGCTGTAACCATTTTTGTTATAACCGATTATGTGCTGCCTCACAGTTCGCAATCCTCGCATAAAACGTTCATTGAGTCATACGATGAAAACACTACCGATAATCACGCGGTGTCTGTGAAATCCGGTGAGTCTTCAACCGATACGGGAGTAAAAGTTACTGACCGAAGCACCAATGACGAATTGCGAGAAACCATAAGGCCGATGATGTCTCGACTGGATATGGCTTATGAATGGCTTGAGCGTAACAAAGCAATACAACTGGTGCTATATCACACACTCATAGCAGTGATTGTGACACGATTGTTTCGCACCTCGCCTCGACTGCCACGCACTAACGTGGTTGAGAATTTCTTTGCACAAATGTACATATGCACCCAATTGCTTGTGATTTCTTTTGTTATCATGCTGCTGACATTCCCGGTTACGACACATGAGGTGAAAGAGATTGACGGTACATTATCTGTCATTGTGATATGTCTTGATTACAAGCAACTGTTCGGATACTCGTGGTGGGGGACTCTTTGGCGCACCGTCTTGAGTTTTGTTATCTATAATGCAGTGTTGCTCACGCTGATATTCTTGTTGGTAATGTTTTTGGCTCTATATGCCGGCATTCATGCGTTTTGAAATCGGATCGGTTCACGATACGATTTCAAAACAACCGGGTAATGCAGTGTCGAACTTCAACCGACAATCAAACGTTTAATCCATAGGGCGAATACTACCGGGCGCGGCACACCGCAAGGACATTTCATGTAGAACCACAAGGATTGTGGTGAGCGCGTCAAACCATGATACAAATCTCCCCGTTTGCGCGAAGAAATGTATGAGGTCTTGTGTTGTATCAACAGGTCGCGTAATTCACCATCTTCGGCATTAGCGGGTGGGGTTTCGAACCAAATGTCAAGCCATGAACTCACTGCGTCCCATGCTTCAAGTTTGCCAAGGGTCAACTGTGTATTGTGCGTACTCGTGATTGCCGCATCGTGCATGCGGTAACCGTAACAGAACACGTTGCAATTTGCTATTCCGTGTCGGCGTGCCACGGCTGCTACTGTGATGTCATCACTTGCCCAACCATAGGGGAAATCGACAAAACCACCATTTTCCTTTAACGCTTCGGTACGAAACAACCAATCCCCAATTGACTGGCGACACCCGTTCCACTTGTTCCATAACATTGAATAAGCACTCTCAAGTTCCGGTCGAGGTTCTTGTTCGCTTCTTGTGTTGCCGTCAACATCAATTACCACCAAGCGCGTGTGATAAACGTCCAATCCGGGGTGCTTGTCAATCAACGCGTCATATTCACTTAAACAGTAGGGCATCAACAGGTCGTCATCACCCATGCACATGACGAATTCGCCACGGGCAAGTTTGAGACATTCATTCCAATTTTCTACTATATGCTGAGCGCCGTGACCGTTAGCGTTGCGACTGTAACTGACGCGCGTGTCGCTCAAGTAGGGCAGGACTATGTCGCTCAAGTTCTCGGGCGAATTATCATCGACGATAATCAGTTCCCAATCTTCGTAATCTTGGCTCAACACACTCGCGATGGCTGCATCAAGATGTGTTTTCTTATATGCCGGTATCAGTATGGAGTATCGTGGTGTCATTCGTGATGATATGGCTCGTGGTTAAGTATCGTGAACGCCCTGTACAACTGTTCGATGAATATTAATCTTATCATCTCGTGGTTGAATGTCATGCGACTCATTGATAGTTGTGCATCAGCACGAGCGTAAACATCCGGTGAAAACCCGTAAGGACCGCCAATCACGAACACGAGGCGACGGCAACCGCTTGCCATGCGCCGTTGGAAACGTGCGGCAAATTCGACGCTGCTATATTCATCGCCGCGTTCGTCAAGCAACACGACTCTGTCGCCACTGTTTATCGTGGCAAGCAGTTTGACACCCTCGGCTTGTTTTTGCTCATCAACGCTCATGTTGCGAGTGTTTTTCAAATCACCTATAGTGACAATTTCTACCGAGCCGTAGTGTCGCAAGCGCGACATGTAGTCGTCAATGCCGGTTGCAAGCGCGACATTTGATGTCTTGCCTATAACGAGTAATGTGATTTTCATCGCTATTGAAACAAACAGGATCGCCGCACGCGACGACCCATGTAATATCATTCGTGAATGTAACGAGTTAACTGTAATCCACTAAACTCCAAACACAGCGTTTATAATCATAAACTCCAATTATAGTTCTTCGCTTGCAATCTCGCCGAAGTCTTCCAATTCCTCCTCGTTGAACTCGTCATCACCGTAGAACTCTTCGCCGATTTCATCGACAGTCGGGACGGGAACCTGCTTCGGTGTCGGCTCAAAGGTGTCAATGTCCATTAATTCTACCGGTGCACGACCTTCCTTGCGTTCACACAAGGGATCGTGTAACTCTTTGCCGGGAATAATCTCTTTGAGTTTGATATAGAAACTGCGCTCATTCATCATGTCGAACACGAACTTGAGTTTTTGTCCCTCATCTTCAACCAATTCATCAACCCGAGTTTCATCCATTATCCACAAGTCCTCATCGCTGTCAAGGCCCATATCAACAAGTGTCACTTCTTGATGTTTGTGCCACTCGTCATCGCAGATGTAGAACGACTGCATCTGATCTTTGCCGTAACCGGCAGCATCAACAATAGCATTACGCAACGACATGAAGGAGTCTTCACTGTCGATAGCAATAACCAGTTTGAAATTGGGAGCCTCTTCTGACTTTACCACAAATTTGTAAACCATGATATATTAAGTACTTTACGTTTTCGTTTGCCTTTCACGCTGCGAAATTAGTAAATTATTCTTGTTTGCAACAATTTTTTCATCATTTTTTCGTCAATTACACTTTATCTTTTCAAAAACTGCCGTTTATCACGAGAAATCATTGTTATTACAAATATTTTGATATGAGAAATTATCCGCAAACCGTTTGTCGTTTCAAAAATTATTTGTAACTTTGCGTCAACTAACCATTGGACAATTATTGTTAATCTTACAATAACTGATTAATTAACTTTTATTTATTAACTTAAACAACTGTAGCATGAAGAAATTCTATTCTTTGATGTTGTTGTTGGTAATGGTTGGTCTGAATGCGACCGCCTACACTTTTGCTGTGGTAGGTGACGCATTTGCCGGTTGGGGAATGCCGGGAAATGTCCAATATTTTACTGACAACGGTGATGGTACTTACACGTTGGTGTATGCGGGAGCCACAGCGAATGACTTCAAACTGACGGGTGTGAGCACCGACAACGTCCAATTTGTCGACTGGAACGGCACCGGCGATACCTATTTCAACAACGGTCTTTACGGCAGCAGTTCATTAGCCAAGGGCGACAACGAATTAAGTGCAGGTTATAGCTCTAATATTAATCTGCCTATAGCCGGCGACGTGACTTTGACTATCAGTAATGTTACTGCAACTTCATGTAAACTTAACATTGCCGTCACCAACGAGGTCGCCGTCACCGAGACATACACGGTAGCCGGTACCCCGACTGACCTGTTCGGTACCGAGTGGGCTCCGACCAACACTGACAATGACATGACTCTTGCCGATGGTGTTTACACTTGGCAAAAGACAGGTCTCGTGTTGAGCGGCGGCACGGCTGTGCAGTTCAAGGTGTGTAAAAATCATGCTTGGGGTACAGCCTATCCGCAAAATGACTATGAGACCCAGGTTCCGGAGGATGGTACATTCACGGTAACAATCACCATGGATGCCGCTACTCATGATGTAAACTGTGTCTTCACCAAGGAAGGCGATGCGGTGATTACTCACACCTACACCGTGGGTGGGACTCCTACCGCAGTGTTCGGTACCGAGTGGGACAAGACCAACACTGACAATGACATGTCGCTTGTTGACGGTCTGTACACATTGACCAAGAGCAATGTTGAACTTGGAGCGAATCAAGATGTCTCTTTCAAGGTTATTAAAGACCACAACTGGGATATAGCCTATCCGTCAGCCAACTATGTGATGACAACGACCGTTGCCGGCACATACAACGTGACCATTACTTTCAATGCCGAGACCACCGAGGTAGTCGGTGCTTTGGAATTGGTTCAGGGTGAGGTTGTCGAGCCGGACTATTATTTGAAGGGCGCGTTTGACAATTGGGGCAACGGTGTTCAATTGGTCAAGCAAGCCGATGGCACATACGTGTCCGAGGAAGCCATTGCAATTGCTGCAGGTCAAGAGTTCCTCGTATACGACAATAACAGCAATAACTACTACGGACCTCAAACGGCAGCGTATGAGTTGACCGAAGAAGTTCCCGGAGCTGATCTTTACGCGAATACCAGTAATAACTTCGTTATCACGTCTGACCAGAATTTGACCGTTAAGGTTGGTATTAACGACAACGAGCAGTTGTATATCCACACCGAGGGTTGGGTAAGCGAGGTGCTGACCGTGAATGTTATCGGTGGCGTGGATAGCGAGTGGAGTGAGCAACTTACATTCCCGCTGACTCTCGATACCGAGACTAATTACTATGTATCGGCCGCCGACATCGCAATCAGTGCCGGTTTCAACTTTAAGGTGTTTGTTAATGGTGACCGTGGTACCGATGCCAATTACGGCGCAGTAGTTGATGGAGACCATTGGCTTGACCTCACCGCCGAGCAATTCGGTCAAGGCTTTGACATCGCCACTACGGGTCAAAACATTTACTTCCCCGAGGATGCGACAGTGCAGTTTGTTGTACCTGCCGACTTCTCCTACATGATTATCAACGGCGCATTTGTGCCGGGTATCTCGCTCAACGAGATGAAGACTGCGGGTGCCGGTGAGTACAAACTTGCCGGTCCGGTTGCTATCGCTTATGCAAAGGACGGCAAACTCTACGTTGTCGATGCTGACAAGGTGTGGATGCCTCTCAATGTAAGCGGTGTTGATGAGTTGAGCGCTCTCACCGACGGTGGCTTGCAGAACATCAAGGGTTCGTTCGATGGAAACGAACTTGACCCGTTGTTCACTGTGACTTCGGCAGAAGTCTTGGCATCGACCGACATTGACACCACTCCGTACCAACTCATCCTCGGTGCTGACGAGATCGAGATGCCGGTTGCCGGTCAGGTCGTCGAGGTGTTCGGCTATTGGCACAACGGTAAGTTGCGCGGTTACAGCGGTAAGAACGGTTCTCAGGCTTACGGTCGCGAGTTCAATCTCGCCGGTGATACCGATGACCTCGTTGAGGGTGAGTGCTACCTCATTCCTGTTGCTGTGAAACTCAACAGCGCGTGGAGCTCTTCAACAATTACCGACGTCAACAGCGGTGATTCCGGTATCGGTTTCGGTGGCGGTGGCAGTGGCGGTGCTCGTGCACCTCGTCGCATTGCCGCAACTGACGACAACGCAACGCAGAACCTCACCGGAACAATCGTCGGTGAAGTTAAGGCAGGTGTCGAGACCGGTGTTAACGAACTCAACAGCGACAAGGCTATCAGTGGCGTGCAATACGTCAACGTTGCCGGTCAAGTGAGTGCCGAGCCGTTCGAGGGCGTGAACATCGTTGTTACCACCTACGTTGACGGAACTCGCAGTGCTGTCAAGGTCGTGAAGTAAGAAATTACAATTATACCTTAATAAAAGAGGAGGTTCGATAGCGAACCTCCTCTTTTATTAAGATGTTGCCCATAAATACACGAGAGTTTTATGTTGTTTTACGCGAGATAGACGTGAGAATTGGCGAGAGAAAAATTTTAGAGCATAATAAATGGTGATATATTGTCATGTCGAAAAAATTTTGTACCTTTGCGAGGCTTTTTTAACAAGCATCACGTGTGATGGGAAATTAAGGAAGCGAATTATTGACTTAATTTTTAGTAACACAACAAGTTAACAACAAATGAAGACATTTGAATTGAAGGCAGAGGCCCGTACGGACCTTGGCAAGAAAGCGGCTCGCGCATTGCGCAAAGAGAACAAAATTCCCGTAGTGCTCAACGGTGGCAAACTTGTTGACCTTGATGAGAACGGCAACTATGTCGGCACATTGGCTGCCGGTGAGAAGGTTGTCCCCATCGGTCGTGACGGCAAGGGTATCATCACCACCGACCTCGTGGTTAACTTCTCCGATATTCGCAAGTTGATCTACACTCCTGAAATTTTCGTTATCAATTTGTCGTATTCCGGCAAGACCTGTAAGGCAGTGCTCAAGGACATTCAGTTCCACAAGGTGAGTGATGCTATCTTGCACATCGACCTGCTCGAGGTGAGCGAGGACAAGCCCGTCGTGGTCGAGGTTCCCGTGCATGTTCAGGGTCACGCTGTGGGTGTGAAAGCCGGTGGTAAACTTTACTTGAACTTGAAGAAGGTGAAAGTGAAAGCGATTTACACCGCTATACCCGAGACCATAGTCGTTGACGTTACCGAGTGCAAGATCGGTCATTCCATCAAGGTCGGTGACCTGCACTTTGACGAATTCGAGTTGGTTAACCCCAAGGATCTCGTTATCGCCGGTGTGCGCACGACACGTGCCGCCAAGGCTGCTGCCGAGGGCGAGGAAGCCGAGGCATAACCGGTGCCGGGCATGAAACACCTGATAGTTGGGTTGGGAAATATCGGTGCCGAGTACGCCGATACCCGCCACAACATAGGATTTACGATATTGGATGCCCTCGCGGGGGCATCCAATGTTGTATTTACCACAGCACGTTACGGTGCGGTGGCTGAGGTGCGTGTGAAAAATCAGCAGTTGGTGTTGCTCAAGCCGTCGACCTACATGAACGCGAGTGGTGACGCGGTGCGTTATTGGTTGCAGCATGAGGGGCTTGATGTGAGCCGGCTATTGGTTGTTCTTGACGACCTGTCCCTACCGTTCGGCACCATCAGGTTGCGTCGCAGCGGCAGTGACGGCGGTCACAACGGCTTGAAACACATTGATGCCATGCTCGGTACATCGGGCTATGCCCGTATGCGTTTCGGCATCGGCAACGACTTTCCTCGAGGCGCGCAAATCGACTATGTGTTGGGACATTGGACAGCCGAGCAGTTGTCGGCATTGCCCGATCGTGTGAGTGTCGCGGTTGATGCTATCAAGGCGTGTGTGTTGAGCGGTATAGATTTTGCTATGACCAATTACAATAACAAGTAAACGGGAAACTCGAAATGGAATATTTATTGTTAACGGTTGGTTTGGGTTTGTTGTTATCCGGTGCCAATTATATGGTTGATGCGAGTGTCGCTATTGCCAAGCGTGCTCGCATTTCCAATTTTGTTATAGGCATGACGATAGTGGGAATAGGCACCAGTGCACCCGAGTTGTTTGTCGGCATCAGCAGTGCCTTGAACGGTGACGGTGACATCGCCATGGGTAATGTGGTGGGCAGCAACATAGCCAACGTGTTGCTTATCTTGGGCGTGACGGCAGCTATTGCTCCGTTTCCAATAGAGAATGAGACACAACGACGTGACATTCCGTTCGGTATCATTGCCACGTTCTTGATGATATTGATAGCCAACGACGCGTTACTGCCGGGCATCGCCGAGAATACGGTGTCGCGTGTTGATGGCGTGTTCTTTCTCGTGATGTTCGTGTGCTACATGGGATATGTGTTGCTGAATAAAGCGCGCAATCCCGGGCAAGCCGAAGCCGATGCCGATGCACAGTCATCGCTCGAGGGAAAACACCCGGCGTTGTTGTGGCTGATTGCCATTGTCTCGCTTGCGGCATTGATTTACGGCGGTAATCTGTTTCTTGATAATGCCAAGTTGTTGGCTCGCTCATGGGGCATGAGCGAGGCGGTTATCTCCATCACCATCGTTGCCGTGGGAACGTCGTTGCCCGAATTGATCACGGCTATCGTCGCAGCCACAAAGAACAATACGCAGTTGGCATTGGGCAACGTGTTGGGCAGCAACATTTTTAACTGCTTGTTCATCTTAGGCACATCGGCAACAGTCAGACCGTTGACCGTTAGCGGTATCAGTTGGGTCGACTACGGCGTGATGATGTCGGCAATGTTGTTGACCTATGTGGTGGCTTACACGTTCCGCAAGAAGACATTTGATCGCGTTGAGGGCTTTATTTTCCTCGGTTTGTACGTGGCTTACACGGCTTATTTGCTTGTGCTCGCTTAGAAAGTGGAGCGGTGTTTGTTGATAATTGACAAATATTTGCTATCTTTGCGGTCGCGAGTTGTTCGGAGTGTTTACCCGAACCCGTTGTGCATTAATGCGTATTGTATGATAGTTGAAAACCGATTATAATCGATGAAAAAAATCCTAAGACTAATTCCGGCATGGACAGTGAGTGTGATAGTGTTTGCTTGCATTGCCTACGTGTCTCTCGCGCCAAAGCCGTTTGGCGAAATTTCGTTCAAGTTGTTCAAGGGTGCCGACAAGGTGGTACACTTGTTGATGTATATGTGCCTTGCAATAGTGTTGATGTTGGACTACAGCAAGTTCAAATATCCGCATCATACCAATATCAATGTCTCGTTGGCATTGATGGCAACCGCCTCATTGTACGGACTCTTGATGGAGTTGGGGCAGTTGGTTCTCCACAATGGTCGCGGTTACGACCTATATGATTGGTTTGTCGACACGTTGGGCGTGATTATAGGTTTCTTGATTGCACGCTTGTGGCTGATGCGTGTTTATCGCCACCTCGTGCTGCACCACCACCATCACCATCACCATCACAGTCACTCCGGTCATCGGTCAGACGGTTCGTCCGATAAGTAAAACGAATGTTTATGACTACCTTTCCCGAATACTTGCGTACGCATAGGGCATCAGCGGGCATGTTGCAACGCGATTTGGCGCGTGCCATAGGTGTTGATGTTCCCATGTACAGCCGTTTTGAGCATGGTGAGCGCCGTCCGCGTCGTGAACAAGTGGTCAAGTTGGCTCGCTTGTTAGGCACCGATGTTGATGAGATGGTGGCGTTGTGGCTCGCTCAAGAGGCGCATGATGTTATCGCCACCGACCGTTTGGCGGGTCGCGCACTGCAAGTCTTGCGCGAGATGTTCGGGACAGGTGATAATACCCCTGTCGAAGTTGCCTCCACTGCACCCGAGCGTGAACCGGCTTCCCGGCAGGTCGGCGCAGCGATGACGGTGGCTGATGATGTGCCTCGCACCTTGATTGCACGTGTGCGCGGTGCCGGACGTGCTCCCTACTATGTGCGCGGTGATGCGGCACGAGTGATGAACACCATGGAAGACTCGTCGGTTGACTGTATTGTCACCACACCTCCCTATTGGTCGCTGCGTGAGCATGGCAAGGAGGGCATATCCGACATGACACCGGAGGCATATTCCGACATGTTGTTGTCGATGACTGCCGCTGCCCGTCGTGTGCTCAAGCCGTCCGGCTCATTGTGGCTCAATGTGGCTGATGCGTGTGTTGCCGGCTCGTTAATAGGCTTGCCTCAACGCTTGGTGACGCGCATGGTGAGCGAACAGGGGTGGTTGTTGCGCAACGAGGTGGTGTGGCGCAAAGGTAGTGGCGGTGACACCGCCGCCGACCACTTGCAACGCAGTCACGAGATGCTGTATCACTTCACCCTCTCAGATGAATATTACTGCGACGACGACGCGTTGAGGCGCGAGTATAACGAACGCGGCACGACAACAACCGGTGGCAGTACGCGTAGCGGAGTGACCGGCTCGCGCTATTTTCAACGCATACGGCAACTCACCACGTTGAGTGATGCCGAGAAAGTTGCTGCCGAGAGGGCGTTGCGTGACACGATAGCCCGTGTCGAGGCGGGCGAGGTGAACGACTATCGAATGTTCTTCCGTGGTGAAACCGTTGCTGTGGACAATCAGAGCGAACGCGCCCGAGCCATAGCCAAACAAGGCTTTTACATCATGACAAACAATCGATTGGGTGCTGCACCTCCCGACGTGTGGACTATTTCGCCCGAGCGAAGTCCCATCGAGAAATATAATGTTGCCCCAAACGAGTTGTATCGTTGGCCTGTTATCATGACGTGTCCGCCCGACGGCATCGTGTTGGATCCCTATTGCGGCACGGGTACGGCATGTGTGGTTGCTTATAATGTCGGACGTCGTGCAATAGGCATTGACATCAACGAGGATTACTTGCGTCGGGCACGCAGGCGTGTGGAACCGCAGACGCTCAGTCTGTTCGATTGACAAACCCTCGTACACCTATGACACGTCACACCCTGCGAGGTTTGCTCGTGCTGCTCGTGCTGGCGGCGACGGTGTTGCTCGTGTTGTGGTTAGATGCGCGTCACCGCTCGGTGCCCGATGTGAACAGGCAGGTGACACTCGAAGCCTACGATCCCGTGGTTGCCGACAGTGACACGGTAACTGCCGGTGAAGCGAGTAGGCTTGACACCAAAGGCAACTCGGTCGGTAAGGGTAAGGTCCGACGAAAAAACAAACGTGTGGCACACCCCGACAAACACCACGAGGCATTGCCGCGTGAGTGAAAATCTATCAAAACCGCGTAAAAGCCACATTGATTTCACTTAAAAATGCACGTACATTGTCGCACTACTCTGTAACATAAAACTGTGAATTGAACAACCTAACAAGATGAGCGACCGAGCAAGATTTACAACCAAGATGGGAGCCATTGCCGCCTCGGTGGGGTCGGCGGTAGGCTTGGGTAACATTTGGCGTTTCCCCTACGAGGCAGGTGAGAATGGGGGCGGTGCATTTATACTGATTTACCTCGCGTGCGTGTTACTGATGGGTATTCCCGTCATCGTGGCAGAATTCGTCGTGGGACGTGCCACTCATCGCAATGTCAACGGGGCCTTGAAACAGTTGGCTCCCGGCAGTCGCACTCATTGGTTTGCATACATCGGTATTATCGCTTCGTTGATGATACTCAGTTTCTACAGCGTGGTGTGCGGCTGGATAGTGGAATACCTGATACTCGCCGTGAGCGGTGGCTTGTCGGGGCATACTCCTGAGGAATATGGCGTGATGTTCGCTTCGTTCTCGTCACACCCTTGGCGACCGATGTTGTGGACTGTTCTCTTCTTGCTGTTAAATCACTTGGTGTTGCGCCGGGGGCTGAAGCGTGGCATTGAACGTATCAGCAACATGATGATGCCTGTCTTGTTTGTCATACTGCTCATCTTCTGCATTCACTCGTTGATGATGCCCGGTGCCGGCGAGGGCTTGCGCTTCATGTTCGCTCCGCGCCTGTCCGATGTCAGTGCCACCGTGGCGGTGAAAGCGATGGGACAAGCCTTCTTCTCGCTGTCATTGGGCTTGTCCTGCTTGTTGACCTATGCCAGTTATTTCAAGGATAGCGATTCGCTGGTGAGAAATGCCACGGTAATTGCATTTCTCGACACGTTGGTCGCGGTGTTGGCGGGCTTGATGATTTTCCCTGCCGTGTTCAGTTACGGTATGACACCCGAGGCGGGACCTAAATTGATTTTCGAAGTTTTGCCTGTCATTTTCCAGCAAATGCACTTCGGTATCGTGTGGGCTGTGTTGTTGTTCCTGTTGTTGTTTGTCGCTTCAATCACGAGTACTATATCAATGAGCGAGATTTCTATTGCGTTCTTTGAGGAAGAGCATGGCTTGAGTAGGGATAAAGCGACTGCTGTGAGTACGGTTATCGCTCTCGTGTTAGGCTCGTTGTGTGCGTTGTCATTCGGTCCGCTCAGCGGTGTTACCGTGTGCGGAATGACACTGTTTTCGCTGTTTGACTATGTGTCGTCTAACCTGTTGTTGCCTGCCGGTGGCATCTTCTTCTCGGTGTTCGTGGGGTGGATGTTGGAACAGCGACTCGTGGAGGACGAGTTGACCAATCGCGGAACGCTGAATGTGCGTACGATGCGTGTGCTGCTGTTCTGCATGCGCTATGTGGCTCCATTGGCTATCGCGGTGGTGTTTTTCTCTTTGATATGATGGGGCGACCGGTTGTGTGTCTTGCCTCGCGCCGTCAACTTGAGGTCAACAACAAACAACCCCGCTTGGAGTGCTCCAAACGGGGTTAAACGTATATACCTGCGGTCAAGTCGTGGGCTTCGTCCGTCGCCGTGACTTTGACAACCTTGGAGAGGTCATGCTGTCGCTGTTTCAACCGTAACGATTATCGTTCAATCAGTGGCGTTCCGGTCATAGCCTCGGGTTGAGGCAAGCCCATGATTTGCAATATCGTCGGTGCGACATCGGCGAGACGGCCGTCCTTGACGGTCGCACCCTCTTCCTCGGTGACATACACGCACGGCACCGGATTGAGCGAGTGGGCTGTATTGGGGCTTCCGTTGGGCTGTATGGTGTCATCGGCATTGCCGTGGTCGGCAATGATGAGGGCTTCGTAACCGGCCTTGAGCGCGGCATCGATGGTGAAACGCACGCATATGTCAATGGTGATTACGGCTTGTTGAATGGCACTATACTTGCCGGTGTGTCCCACCATGTCACCGTTGGCATAGTTCACAACGATGAAGTCGTACTTGTTGCTGTTGATGGCATCAACGAGTTTCTCGCACACTTCGGGAGCACTCATCTCGGGGTTGAGGTCGTAGGTGGGCACCTTGGGCGACGGTACGAGGATGCGGTCTTCTCCCTCAAACGGGGCCTCGCGACCACCGTTGAAGAAGAATGTGACGTGAGCGTACTTCTCGGTCTCGGCAATGTGTAATTGTTTCAAACCGTTAGCCGTGAGGTACTCGGCAAGAGTGTTGTCCACGTTCTCCTTGTCAAACAGGATATGCACCCCCTTGAACGACGCGTCATAGGGTGTCATGCAGTAATACTGCAAGTCCTTGATGGTGTGCATGCCTTGTTCGGGCATATCTTGTTGGGTGAGAACCACAGTGAGTTCCTTGGCGCGGTCGTTGCGGTAGTTGAAGAAAATCACTACGTCGCCTTGCTTGATGCGCCCGTCAACAGTGTTGTTGACAATAGGCTTGATGAACTCGTCGGTGACATCGTTGTCGTAACTGTCCTGTATCGCCTGTGGCATGTTGTCGCTTTGTACACCAACGCCGTCAATGAGTTGGTCGTAGGCGAGTTTGATGCGTTCCCAACGCTTGTCGCGATCCATGGCATAGTAACGTCCCGTGACGGTTGCAACAGTGCCGGTGGCAGTCGCAGCGTGTGCCTCGACTTGCTCGACGAAACCCTTGCCACTGCGCGGGTCGGTGTCGCGACCGTCCATGAAACAGTGGATAAACGTGCGCCCGTCAAGACCGTACTCGTGTGCTATGTCCATCAAGGCAAACAAGTGGTCTAACGAACTGTGTACACCACCATTGCTTGTCAGTCCCATGATATGCAGTGCCTTGCCTGTGCTGCGAGCGTACTCGTAGGCATTGACAATCTCCTTATTACTGCGTATTGAGCCGTCGGCAATGGCACGGTTGATCTTCACGAGGTCTTGATACACGATGCGACCGCCACCGATGTTCAAGTGGCCGACCTCGCTGTTGCCCATCTGACCGTCGGGCAAGCCAACGTCCTCGCCACATGCCATGAGTTGGCTGTGAGGATATTTCTCGAGCAAACTGTCCCAATAGGGGGTCGGGGTGGAGAAAATGGCATCTGACTTGTCATGGTGTCCGATGCCCCACCCGTCAAGAATCATTAATAATGCTTTCTTTCTCATTTTTGCGGTTTACTTATCCAAGCGCGGTTGTGAGCGCACTTGGCGTGAAAAGTCGGAGTTTGGAAACTTGAACTGTGATTAAAACAAGTCAAATCGTCAAACTCATTGTCCTGATTTCTTGTCTCCTCCGAGTTTCTCGGATAACAAGTCCACGGCAGCGTCAACCACTTGCTCCACCTTGTCGTCGAGGGAATCGGGGGTGATTGCTTTGCCTATTTCAGTTACCTTCTTCTTGAGTTCCTCGGGGTCGCCAAGGAGGTCGGCGGCTCCACCTTGCAACATTTCTTGTGCCTTGCCGATGATGTTACCCACGGCACCGCCCTCAAGGGCCTGACGTGCGGCATCAAGCAGGTTGCCACCTTGTTGATTGTTGTCTTGATCTGCCATAGTAGTAAAATGTTAGAAGTGTCTGTAAATTTTTCACTGCAAATATACGATAAAAAAGTCACACAACGAAATCGCTGTTGTCAACGCGGACGCAGTTGCCAGCAAGCGACTGCCGTGGCGGCTGCCACGTTGAGCGAGTCGACATTGTGTTTCATGGGAATGCGAGCCACATAGTCGGCGGCTTCGATTACGTCACGGGCAAGTCCGTCACCTTCGGTTCCCACGATTAGTGCCAGTTTAGTCTCGCTGTTCAAGGTGGGGTCGTCTATATAGACCGCGTCGTCGCACAGTGCCAGTGCCACGGTTTTGAAACCGAGTGTGTTGAGCGACGTGACAGGTGTGAGCAAGCGAGTCCATGGCACGAGAAAAACCGTACCCATCGAAACCCGCACCACACGGCGATTGAGGGGGTCACAAGTAGTGGCGGTGAGTAACACAGCGTCGATGCCGAGCGCGGCGGCAGAGCGAAAGATAGCACCTATATTAGTCGTGTCACACACACCGTCAATAACCACGATGCGCCTTGCCGTTTCGCACAATTTGTCAACGGCAGGCAACTTGGGGCGACGCATTGCACACAGCACACCACGAGTGAGCGTGTAACCGGTTAAGCCGGCAAGCAGTTCGCGCGACCCGGTGTACACCGGTATCTCGCTGTGACGCGCTATGATGTCGGCGGCATCGCCGGTGATGTGTCGCCGTTCACACAGCAGTGACAAGGGCTCGTAACCGGCATTGAGGGCGACATTGATTACCTTGGGACTCTCGGCGATGAAAATGCCGTCTCTGCCGCCTGTCGTGTCACGCAGTTGTCGCTCGGTCAAGTGTCCGTACACTTCGACACCGCTGTGAGATAACGACCTGATTTCGATTATAGGCATAGTTTCAATAGTAGTTAATGCGGTGTTCCCCGGTGATAGGGCAGTCGTAACCGCCTGTGCGGTAAACAACCGTCATTCCGTGGTATGCCACCGGCAACGAGATTGTGTCAACACGGTGCCATTGCGGTGTGCCATAGTCACCCGATGCTCCACTCAACACGAGTTCCATGCGGCGATAGTCAATGTCATAGTATCCTCCTCCCAGGCAGGTGTCGCCCGGTTCGAGCAAGTGTCGATGCAGCGTCACGAGTCCCAACCGCAGGAAACCGTCGGCAGTGAGTATGAATTTGGGATATTCCATCACTCGGTTCCCAGCAAGAAGAGCAACGGTGTGTCCAGCCGTTTTGCCCAAAAACGTTCTTTATGCTCGTGTCCCTTGAACACGAGGCTGCGGTAGTGCTCGTTGTCCCACCCGTGTTGAGCGAACACGCTGTCAACACGCTCTTGCCACGGAGCATATGCCGCATCAAGGTCTTCGGTGCCATGGTCCATATATACGAGCGAATTGTCCGAAACAGGCAAATTGTTGTCAAGGTACTTTATGAAACCCTCGGCAGCAAGGTCGGTGTCAATGTCGACATCAAGTTTCTCCATTGACAAGTGGCTCGACAGGCACGCCACACCTCCATAAATATCAGGGTATTCACAAAGGGCATACAGCGAGATGAGTCCGCCCATGCTCGACCCCATCATGAAAGTGTGCTCACGAGTGGTGAGCGGCTTGTAGCGCTCGTCGATAAACGGCTTGAGTTCGTTGACCATAAAACGCAAGTAGGCATCGCCTTTGGCTTTTTCACCAACGCGAGGCTTGCCGCCGTTGGCATATTGCAACGACTTGTCGGGGAAGTATTCGTCGAGACGATCCCACGTGTTGTCAACACCGACTATGATACAACGGCGCGTCTTTCCCGCTGAAATCAATCGCGACATCACCTCGTCGGCTTCCCATTCTTGTCCGTTCCAAGTGACGGTGGAGTCGAATAGCATTTGTCCGTCGTGCATGTATAACACGTCGCATGGCTCTCCTGCAGTGTAACCGTCGGGCAACCACACGGTGACATCGCGAGCACCGACGTTTTGCGACTCGAAGGACGGGTAGCGTTCGAGCGAACCGCTTGCCACCGTGGCACTACCGCTCTTGCGAGTACATACTAAAAAGATGCCTGTCACAACAAGCACAACTAATAGGGCTATAATCACTTTTTTAGTCATGTTGAATTACTGAAAATCATTTTGTTGAAGGTTGAAGGCATTGCCCTCGGTTGTCATGTGCTACAAAAGTACAAAAATCTTTCTTACCGTGCAATGTCAAGAGTTACCACGTCATTAAATCAACAGCAACGGACTCAACGGGGTCGAGCGGTGTGGTATGCGTAAGAAACATCGGCCGCGACTCTCATGTTTATCAAGTGATAAGTGCTTTAGATGTATGATTTTTTTTGCTTAACGGTTGTGTGTTTTGTCAAAAAACGGTAATTTTGAAGTCAAGTTCTGCTGATTGTAAGAAGACCTACTCGTGTGCCGGATTGGAAATTTTGTCCCGGTTTGTAAAAGTCTTGACCGATAAGTAAATAACCTCGAGGTGTGACTTGGACGTGTCAGGACGCTTAACGGTGAGTTCCGTTCTGCCTCTACGGGTATGACTTGTAACTGTTCGTAGAATTTGTCTCAGTTTTTATTGTTTGTTCGGCATTGATGCCGACACCGTTTACCGTTAATTAACCTAACCTGTTTTTTATGCGTAATTTTGATTACATGACGCCGACGCGTCTTATCTTCGGCAAGGACTCTATCGTCAAGTTGCCCGACGTGATGAAACCCCTCGGAAAGCGTGTTTTGCTCACTTACGGTGGTGGTAGTATAAAGAAATTGGGGCTGTACGACCGCGTTAAATCACTGCTCGCCGATTTCGACATCGTTGAGTTGTCGGGCATTCAGCCCAATCCCAAGTATAACCCCAGTGTGTCGGAGGGCGTTCGCCTGTGTAAACAACACGATATTGACGTGATTTTGGCCGTGGGTGGCGGTAGTGTCCTCGATTGTTCCAAGGCTATTGCTGCCGGTGCGAAGTATGACGGCGAGCCTTGGGATCTCATCACCGGCAAGGCGAAGGCTCAAGCGGCATTGCCCATAGTAGATGTTTTGACGCTCGCGGCAACAGGCAGCGAGTACGACTGCGGTGGCGTGATTTCGCGCACCGAGACTAACGACAAGATAGGCTACATTGATCCGCATCTCTTCCCCGTGTGCTCTATTCTTGATCCGGTGTACACGTTCACGGTGTCGGCAAAGCAAACGGCTGCCGGCTGTGCCGACGCGATGAATCATGTGATGGAACAGTATTTTGCCGACGACACGACATTGCTCAACGACGGTTTTTGCGAGGCTGAGTTGCGAGCATTGATGGCAAATGCCCGCAAGTGTCTCGACAAACCCGATGATTACACGGCGCGTGCCGAGATGATGCTGTGCTGCACCTACGGTTGCAATGGCATTTTGTCCCTGGGTAACAGTTATTCGGGTTGGCCGTGCCACGCCATTGAACATGCGCTGAGTGCTTATTACGACATCACTCACGGTGAGGGGCTCGCAATCATTACGCCGCGTTGGATGCGACATATATTGAGCGACCGCACATTACCGCGTTTTGTCAAGTACGGCATTAATGTGTTCGGCATCGATGCGTCACTCCCCGATCGTCAAATCGCCGAGCAGGCTATTGATGCCACTTACGCGTTCTTCGAGAGTATCAACATACCGATGCACTTGCGTGACGTTGGCATCGATGATAGCCGCATTGACGAGATGGCTCATCACATTGCCGTTAACGAGGGGTTGGAGTCTGCCTACGTTCCCTTGAGTGAGGGCGATATTAAGGAAATACTGCTTGCCAGTTTGTGACAAGCGTTCCGTTGTATTCGGTTGTTGTAGGCTTTTTTAATACATTGTTATGGTTGAGATGGCAGAGGCACGTCGCGAACACGCTCCGCAAATTGCGCGTTTGATAATGCAGGCCATGACAGACGAGTGTTGTCTTCATTTTTGTGGCAAGGGGCACGGGCTTGACGATTTCTACGCCATGATGACGCTATTAGTGGAACGAGAGGACTCGCAGTACAGTTATCTGAATACTGTCGTCGCGCTCGACGGCTCTGCTGTTGTGGGTGTCGCGGTGGCTTACGACGGCGGACGGCTGCATGAGTTGCGACGCGCTTTTGTGGAGATGGCTAAGGTGTATCTCGATGTTGACCATAGCAATATTGACGACGAAACGCAGTCGGGCGAGTTGTATCTCGACTCGCTCGCTGTGTTGCCGGCTTATCGCCGCAAGGGAATCGCGCGGCGACTGGTGGTGGAAACCAAGCGTCGTGCCGACTTGTCGGGACTGCCTTGTGTGGGTTTGTTGGTCGATGCCGATAATGATGCGGGTGCCAAGTTTTACGACAAGTTGGGTTTTCGTTTTGTTGACAACAGTCGTTGGGGTGGTCATGCAATGAGACATCTTGTATTGTGATGAACAAGAAGTATATATGTGCAATTATATAAAGTGATACTTTATGCCGAAAAGCACGCGATAACACAGTGTTCTTAAAGTATTGCTTTAACATGCTTCCGATAAGGTGTGTGCTTGTTTTTTAATGCGTGATAAGATAATTTTTGACGTTTATAATACTCGGTAGGTTGAGATGCAAGGTGAATCGGTGACAAAGTGTTCGTGGTGTGTTGACGGCAACTTGCTCGAGGCATACCATGACAACGAGTGGGGAGTGCCGTGCCACGACGATGCGGCTCTGTTTGAATATTTGATGTTGGAATGTATGTCTTGTGGGCTGAGTTGGAAACTCATGCTGGTTAAACGCGATATATTCAGAACTTGCTTTGCGGGGTTTGACGTTAAAAGGGTTGCGGCATTTGTCGCCGACGATGTGGATAGAATTCTTCAAACACCGGGTATGATACGTTCGCGACGTAAGGTTGAAGCCGTCGTCGGCAATGCGCGTTGTTTCATCAAAATTCAACAGGAATACGGCAGTTTTGATGCTTATTTGTGGGCGTTTACCGGTGGGAAAACGCTTGTGTACAAGCGACATCTTGAGGGGCAGTGGTTGACGCGTAACGAACTGTCCGATCGTGTGGCAGCCGACTTGCGTGCGCGTGGTTTCAAGTTCTTGGGCTCAACGTTGGTGTACTCATTTCTACAAGGTGTCGGGTTGGTCAATGATCATGACGTGTCGTGCCCGCAGTTTGCACTGTTGGGGGGCGATGTCGTTGATGCTTGATTGTGTTATAACAGAGTGTAGGTGATTAAATAATATATAAATTGTTAGAGAT
This sequence comes from uncultured Porphyromonadaceae bacterium, assembly GCA_937901905.1. Lineage (GTDB taxonomy): Bacteria > Bacteroidota > Bacteroidia > Bacteroidales > Muribaculaceae > Sodaliphilus. The sequence continues at coordinate 27,147 of CALDIF010000058.1, forward strand.
GAAGTTTTTGGAATTGGTGCAACGACGATACAGTTGCAGGGGATATACATCACGCGATGTCGAACAAGCAAAGTTGGATTATGTCATGGAGTGCGTGAGGCTTGCTCCCTCGGCTGTCAACAAGCAGCCGTGGTGTTTTCACGTCGTAAATGATGCTCGCCTGAAGGAGAAGTTGTGGGAGTGCTATCATCGCGACTGGTTCAAGACGGCACCGCTGTATATTGTAGCCACAATATTGCGTGACGAGCAGTGGGTTAGGATTGACGGCAAGCCTCATGGCGACATTGATATAGCCATTGCGGTTGAACATCTGTGTCTTGCCGCTGCCGAACAGGGACTCGCAACATGCTGGGTGTGTAATTTTGATGTGGACTTGTGTAGACAGGTTTTGTCCCTGACCGATAGGGAAGAGCCTGCCGTTCTCGTTCCCATAGGTTATGCGTCCGATGAGCCCAAACCCAAACATCGCAAGGCAATCGGCGAAATTGTCAAATAACGACAAGCGCGTTCGCTTTACTTCAGTTATTGGTTATTCGGTTGGCTCAAGCGCAAACTGTTACTATGGACGATAAGGCACATCCGAGGTCGCAGTGTGAGATGAGCTCTCATGCCCTATGTGGCACTCACCTACGGCGAGCACTACATGAGGTTTAGCATAGTTGCGTCGTCTTCGACTATCCGTAGTTTACGCTGCGCTCCACCCACGGTTACCTGTATTTCGCCCTCATGGGCGCAATTACGCCGATTTATGAGAGATGATGACCTCGCCGCGAAGGTTCGTTGTTGCCTTGACCACTTGTTTCTTTCCGTCAACAACGAGGTCTGTCTTGAATTTTATCTCCTTTGCTATACAATTATTTTATTTGTCGTTCGTTCTTAAAGAAAAACGACAAAACTCAATAATCATGCACTTTGATAACGCCCCGGAATGGCTTTTGCTTTCCACCTTCTTTGCGTATCTTGCTATGTTCCTTGTCGGCATGGTCGCTGTTATTTTAGTGTCATGCAACCTTTGGAGCAGCGTAGTACCTTACTTAGTAGACGCATTCATTATCCTTGCAGCCATTAGCGTTTTCTTTTCCGCATTGATGGCAAAATATGTCCGCTTTGACGGTTTTTGACAGCGCGCAACACCGAATGTTCGGGCACTATCTTGTCCGCGCTTGAATGTCTTATTTTCCGATGCAAAAGTTGCTGAACACGTCATTGAGGATGTCTCCGGTGGTGATGGTGCCGGTGATGATGCCGATGTGTTCCATTACTTCACGAAGGTCTTGAGCGACAAGTTCGCCGCTGATACCACTTTGGATGGCGCGTGTTGCGCGTTGCAATGCCTTGCCGGCAAGTGACAATTCGGCGTAGTGGCGGGCATTGGTGACAACAACAGCATTTTCGTCGGTTGCTGCGTCGGGTGTGGCAAGACGGGTGAGGGTCTCGCGAAGTCGCTTGATGTCGTTATCGTTGTGGGCACTGCCGGTTACGACCGTTGCTGTCGGCATTTTTTCGTTCACAATTTTCATTGCGACATTAGGGTCGGCAACATCGGTTTTGTTGATCATGACCAACAAGTGCTTATCGGTGCAGTGGGGTAGCACTTGGGCGGTAACATCGCGCAATGTTGTTTCGTCGCTTGTGGCATCAATAACCCATAGGACGACGCGTGCTTGTTCAAGGCGCGCGATCGTGCGGTTGATACCCATTTCTTCGATTGTGTCGCCCGGGTCATGTCGCAGGCCGGCTGTGTCGACAAGTCGCACGCTCACTCCGCCGAGCGAAATCACTTCCTCGATAGTATCGCGCGTTGTGCCGTGAATGTCGCTCACGATGGCACGTTCATCGCCTGTGAGAGCGTTGAGCAGTGTCGATTTTCCGGCATTGGTTTGTCCGACGATTGCCACCGGCATGCCGTTGCGGATTGCGTTGCCGTCCTCAAACGATGCTGTCAGCGTGTCAATCTCATGTTGCATATCGTTGGCGAGGGCGAGCAGTTCGTTGCGGTCAACAAATTCAACGTCCTCCTCGCTGAAGTCGAGTTCCAATTCGATGAGTGCAACGAAGTGCACTAATCGTTTGTGCAGTTCTTGCAGTCGTGTCTTGAAATTACCTTTCAGTTGTGATAGTGCCACGCGCGCGGCAACGGCACTCTCGGCGGCAATGATGTCGGCAACTGCCTCCGCTTGGCTCAGGTCGAGGCGCTTGTTGAGGAAAGCGCGTTTGGTGAATTCGCCGGCTGTGGCTGTGCGTGCGCCTGCACCGTGCAGCACGGTAAGCAGGTGTCGCTGTATCCACGTTGACCCGTGGCACGACAATTCAATCACGTCTTCGCCGGTATAGGAGTGTGGCGCGCGATAAACGGTTGCCACCACCCGGTCGACATCAGTACCCTCGCTCGACGTGATGTAACCCACATGGGCGGTGTGGCTTGCCACCTTGTTGAGGTCGACACCGCGCCAACATCGGGCGACGATGTTTATTGCCTCAGGACCGCTGACGCGTACCACGGCAATGCCGCCACGTCCTGCCGGCGTGGAAATTGCGCAAATTGTTTCGGTCATCTCAATATAACCACTTGTCAATATTGGTGTCTCGTTCCACGATATTTTCAAGGCTGTCGGGCAACGAGGCAAACAGGTCAAGCCCTGTGAGTTGCTCAATGTGGTCAACGCTGACGGCGTGGCTTTTGATTGACGCTGTGTCACCCGGACGGTTGTCGTAAACGAAGCCTATGGCACGCATGGGTTGAGCATCGGGAGCGAGTACCACTTTATAAAACCGTTTAGGTACGGCGACACGGTGTCGTCGTCCGATATACGTCATGTTATCGCTCAACACGGGACCTGTCACCACGATGAGCGACTTGTCGCGAGCCGCCCACTCGCGAACCTTGAGTTCGAGATTTCCCCATGCCCCCTCGTTCATATCCTTGTCTTGTGGACAAATGTTGGTCATGAGGAAAGACTCGTTGAGTGCCTGTTGGTCCCACTTGAGGTCGCCGGCCGGAGTCATGTGTCCGCGAGTATAGCCGCTTCCGCTGTAGTCATTGCCCCACGCGCACCCCTTGATGCTCTCGTCGTCGCGAAATTGGGCTTTGTCTCTCGACGCTTTGCCTCGCAGTTCGTCGGCGGTGAGTTCGTAAACCGATGCTACCGGCACGTTATACCTCGTGCTGTAATAGGTGTCATACCCGGTGTAACTGCGGTAAACCACTTTGCTCACGGTGTCGTTGACGGTCACGCGCATTAGTTGTGCGGTTGTTGACGGGTGCACGGCGGCATTGGCTACGGCAACGCTATAGTCAACCGTGGTGGTGTCACCATTAGGGTGCCGATCCGTGTTGCCTCCGGCACTCGTGTTGTAGTGTCGCACGACGGCTAACACAAGGAGCAGCACGAGCAGTGCGATGTAATGCCACTTGCGGCGGTCGGGTTGTCGGGGTGTCATTGGCTTAGTGTTGTGGGGAGTAGGGCACCGGCTATCGCGTCACGACATTGTGTGGCAAGTGACGTGAGGTCATGCCCCTGTTCGGAGGGTATTATAGGCTCGTGTATGGTTATATTGATAGTACCAGGGGTGACATTGACGGCGTTGCGAGGCATGACCTTGTAGGCACCGTCGATGGAGATGGGCACGATGGGGCGGTTAAACTCGGCGGCAAGGTGAAAAGCTCCGGGCTTGAATGTGCCCATCGTACCGTCGTCGGTGCGTCGACCCTCGGGAAAGATAGCGAGCGACTGACCGCGACCCAATGCCGCTTCGGCTTGCTGCTTGGTCAACTTGATGTCGTGCGGGTCAACCATGACATAGCCCACTGTGCGACACGCCGTTCCCACGAGAGGGATATTGGTCAAACCGCGTCGCATCATCCACTTGAAAGGGTGGTTGAGGTATCCGCTGAGGGCGAATATGTCGAATGCTCCCTGGTGGTTGGCAACGAAGATATACGGTGTGTCGCGATTGATGTTTTCGCGCCCCGTCACCCTCACTCTCACACCGAGTAAAAAGCAGAAACAGCGTGACCACCACTTGGGCGGATAGTAACCCCACCAATCCTTGTCAAACAGTCCGCCTATTGTTGAAGCCAGTGCTGTCAGTAAGGTAACCGCCACAAGCAGTGGAAGGGCCACACACCACTGGTAAATCAAGAATAAAGTTCTCATTACGCTTCGGGCTCATCGGGAATGATGAGTTTGTAACCCTTGCCGTGAATGTTGATGATTTCCACGTTGGGATCGTCCTTGAGTTTCTTGCGCAACTTGGTGATGTACACGTCCATGGAGCGAGCGTTGAAATAGTTGTCATCAATCCAAATCGTCTTCAAGGCGAAGTTTCGCTCAAGAATCTCGTTGGCGTGGGCACACAGCAGGCTGAGCAACTCGCTCTCCTTGGTGGTGAGGTTGTCGCTGTGCTCGTCGGTGAACAACACCTGTCGTTGGGTATCGAAGGTGAACTTGCCTATCTTGTAGACTGTGACATCTTTGCCTTTCTTGCCGTTGACACGGCGCAAGATTGCCTCAATGCGCAGCACCAGTTCTTCCATTGAGAACGGCTTGGTGATATAGTCGTCGGCACCGATCTTGAAGCCTTCCAGTATGTCCTCCTTGAGTGCCTTGGCGGTCAAGAAGATGATGGGAACATCGGTGTTGACGGTGCGAATTTCTTGTGCCAATTGGAAGCCGTCCTTCTTAGGCATCATCACGTCAAGCAGGCAAATGTCGTATTTGCCCTTGAGGAAAGCACGATAGCCGGCATCGCCGTCGGCAAACAATTCGGCGCGATAACCTTTATCTTCGAGGTATTCGCGGGTGAGCGTGCCGAGGTTCTCGTCGTCCTCGCACAACAAAATTCTGAGTTTGTTTTCCATAATTCTGGTGTTATTTGGTGTAACTGATATCAATGTTTCACAACGGCACTGCCGTGTTGTATTAATCGTTGTTGCAACTCGTTTAATCAATAATCATCATGCCTCAAATAGGGGTAGTGAAATGATGAAGCGCGTGCCGTTGCCGTAGTCACTCTCGGCACGTATCGACCCTCCGAACAGGGTTACCATTTTGTGGACGTATGCCAAACCGAGCCCGAAGCCCTTGACATCGTGACGATTGCCGGTGCCGGCGCGATAGAACTTCTCGAAAATGCGCTTGAGGTCTTCGCGACGAATTCCTATGCCGTTGTCCTCGACCACTATTTGCAACGAATGTTCGGTGGGGTTGGTGGTGGTGACTTGCAAGTTCAAGGGCACTTCTTCACGACGGTATTTGATAGCATTATCCAGCAGGTTGAAGATGACGTTAGTCATGTGCATACGGTCAACGTTGACGATGGGGTCCTCGGCATCGAGTGTCATCGTGATTGTTCCTCCATATTTCTCGACCTTGAGTTTGAAAGTGTGTACAACGCTCTCGACGAGTGCGTTGGCATCTTCCTCTTCGAGACGCATTGTCGCGTTGTCGCGATCGAACATTGACATCTGCAAGACTTTCTCGACCTGGAAACGCAGTCGCTTGGTCTCGTCGTTGATGACGGTTGCCACGTGTCGCAACATTTCGGGTGACTTGCGCACGCTGTCATCGCTGAGCATTTGTGCCGCTATCGAGATTGACGAGATTGGAGTCTTGAACTCGTGGGTCATGTTGTTGATGAAGTCGTTCTTGATTTCGCTCAAGCGTTTTTGCTTGAAAGCGATAAAGATAGTGTAGATAAACACGCCCAACAGCAGCAATGTGAATGCCATGGATGGCAGTATGAACTTGATTGAACTGAAGATGTATTTGCCCTTGGTGGGGAATACCACGTTGAGATAGTGCTGCTTGCCGACGGGGTCACCGGGGAAGAGCACTTGTACATAAGGGCTCGCACCTTTACCCACTATGCTGTCATATCGTGCCGTGTTGTAGACCATTGTGCCGCCGCGACGGGTCACTGCGAACTCAAACGGCAACGTGAGTCCGTTGTTCTCGAGTTCGCTTGCCATGTATTCTCTCACGGTAGTGCTGTCGGCTCGCTCGGCGATAGGACGGTCGCTGCTGCGAGTCAAAATGGTCAGAATGACCTCGTTGAGCATTGACCGTTGGTAAAGGTATTGTTCTTTGAGAATTTCCTGTTTGAGCAGATAACTGTCGTTGAGGTTCTTGAGCGTGTTGAAGTTTGCAGGGCGTTTGAGTTTCATTCCGTCTATCACCTCGCTCGCGGCGAGGCTGTCGCTTGCCGCGAGGTCACCGCCGTAGTCAAATCGTCCGCTGCCGCGATAGGCTGCGGCGTCGGCGAGATCTTGGTCGAGATAATACTTCGTCTCGTTCTGTTCAAGCATTGTACTCACCTCATGAATGCTGCGAGTGACAATTTCGCCGAATTGTTCGTTGCGCATCTTGATCATATTCTCCATGTAGACAACCTCAAGAGCAAGCAGTCCGAGCAAAGCGGTGGTCATGACGACAGTCAATATCCAAATTATAGAGCGTTTCATGAAAAGCGATTTAACATTTCGGGGCAAAATTAACATTTAAGTGTGAAAAATGCAAATTTTCCACACTATTTTTGCTTATAAAAACGAGGGTGTGTCAAAAAATGACACACCCTCGTTAGGGTACTTGATTATTGTCAAGCAATAATCACTTGATCACTTTCACTGCTGTGCAGGCACCGTTGCTCCACGTGGTGACAACGATATTCAATCCGTCGTAAGGCTCGTCGCTCACGGCACCGGCAGCGTTGACGTAGTGCACGCTGACCGGTGTGCTGCCGGCTGTGAGTTCGTCAATACCGGTAAACACGTCGCTCACGGTGATTACTTGTCCCTTGAGGTTGGTGTAAGAGTCGTCATCAGACATTGATATGCGACGACGTGCTCCACTCCACTGCTGTTTCAACTCGATGCACACGCGCATCTTCACGTATTGACCGTCGCTGTAGTTGAACGCGCCGTAGTAGTCACCGGCGAGGGTGAGACTGCGCCCCTTGGTGCCGTTGGCACCGCTATAGCCGCGCAGGGTTGGCACGCCGTTCTCGGTGAAGAAGTAACCTACCACATCAATCACCTGTCCGGCTGCAGGCATTTCCTCCCACCGGAACGGGGTACCGGTGAAGTCGTCGCCCATGTAATAGGTAGCGATATTATAGGTCACGTCGGCATTGCTGTCCTCACTCGATGTCATTTCCATTAGCGGTGAGGTCATGCTGCCGTTGAACTCTCCCGATATATTGTGTATCGTTTGTCCCTCGGTCAACACCGTTTCACTCTCGATGGGCAACCATTCGCTGCCGTTGGTGGCGTAGAACATGTGGTGAGTGGGAATTGCTGCCACCACGATGAGGTCGTCGGTCACGGTGAACTCGCCCGATGGACTGTCAAGCACCTCGGCGAGGGTAGTCCCTTCAGAGAGGGTCACCTCCTCGATGTCGCTCCACTCGCTCTCGTCATTGTCGGTGTAAACCGCCTTGACCTTGAACTCGTAGGTCGCGCCTGCGGTCAACTCCGTCACGTTGTACTCCTTGGCTGTGATGCCCGTCACGGTCAGTCCGCCATCATCGGCATCGCCGTCCTCAACCGCCGTGCGGCGCGGCGCGTTGCTTGTCTCCTCCGGATAAAGTTCCGATGCGTCACCGCCATACACCTTAACCGACTTGACAAGCAAGCGTTGTTTGCTTGCCAAATTTTCAATTTTGACAGTATTATTACCTGCGTTAGCGTCAAGAACCGCAATATACGTCTTTTCGGTTGTTATCCCTGTAAAAGTTTCGGTTGCCGATCCGACAGTGATTTTCATCTGTACATTATTATCGCTGGAATATTGTTTGGCAACCACAACAACCGTAACTTTTCCGTCGTAATCGGTGAGGTCGATGTTGCCACTGGTCATGCTACCCACCGCTGATTTGGCACCAAGTCTCACATAACCCGTTTCATCGGTGTAAGCATTGGTTGTTGTCCACGTCGTTGAAGTGTTGCTGCAGTCCTCATCGAGAAGCAGTTTGTATGTGCTGCCGCCACCGCCTGTGTTCGGGTCGGCGGTTTTGTTGACGTAGAGGGTGTAACTCGCCACGTTGGCGGCAGGTGTGGCATCGGTCCACACAGCC
>CALDIF010000059.1 GCA_937901905.1 uncultured Porphyromonadaceae bacterium
ACATCACTGCCCTCATAGTCGCCCAATGTGCGTGGCAAGTCGAACAGTTTGAGTGCTTGTTCAAGCGTTATCGTCGACACACTTTGCTCCTTGAGCAAACTTGCGAAACGCGGTTTCTCTTCATCGTCGGCACTTCCCAACTGCACCAACGGACCGTAACGACCTATCTTGACACTCACCGGCTTGCCGCTTACCGGATCTGTGCCCAACAAGCGTTCGCCAACCTTGTGTTCAAGCCTCATCGCCGACACGCGCTCAATATCGGGGTGGAACTCGGAGTAAAAGCGAGAGATGTCATCACGCCAACTATCGTGCCCCTCGGCAATCTCATCGAACGACTGCTCGACCTTTGCCGTGAAATTATAGTCCATGATAGAGGGGAAGTACTCCATGAGGAAGTCATTGACTATCAAGCCGGTGTCCGTGGGCAACAATTTACCCTTTTCCGCACCGACAAGTTCGCTGCGAGTGCGTGTCGTCACGCGACCGCCCTTAAGGGCAATCACCTCAAACTCGCACTTCTCACCCTTACTCTCACCACGCTCAACATATTCGCGCTGTTGAATCGTCGAAATGGTCGGAGCATAAGTCGACGGACGACCTATTCCCAACTCTTCGAGACGCCTCACTAGCGATGCCTCGCTATAACGTTGAGGTCGCTGGGTAAAACGTTGAGTTGCCAACACTTCGGGAGCAGTCAGCCCATCGGACTTGTGCAACACCGGCAACACATGCACTTCGTTGCTTTTCACGACATTACTATCCTCACCCGACTCAATATAAACATTGAGAAAACCGTCAAACTTGATAACCTCGCCCTCGCTGACAAAACGCTCATTGCGTCCCTTGATATCTATGTTTACCGTCGTTCGTTCCAACTCGGCATCAGCCATCTGACTGGCAATTGTGCGCTTGTAAATAAGGTTATATAAGCGTCGTTCTTGTGCGGTGCCTGTGATTTCACGATTGCTGATGTAGGTGGGGCGAATTGCCTCATGCGCCTCTTGTGCACCCTTGCTGGTCGTGTGGTAACGACGCACCTTGAGATAGCGAGCACCGAGGGACGCCGTAATCTCCTTGCTGATGGCATTCACTGCAAGCGTACTCAAGTTAACCGAGTCGGTACGCATGTAGGTAATGTGTCCCGCCTCATACAAGGCTTGGGCGACTCTCATGGTCTGCGCCACCGAGAAACCCAATTTTCGTGCGGCTTCCTGTTGCAAAGTACTCGTGGTGAACGGTGGTGCCGGTGATTTCTTCACCGGCTTCACGACGACATCTGATACCGTGTACACAGCCTTGTCGCGACAATATTCAATAAAGTCTCTTGCCTGTACGTTATCGGCAAGACGAGTATTGAGTTCGGCGGGGAAAGCAGTTCCGGCAGCGTCACTCATGGTGGCAGTCACCCGATAATACGAAGTAGACTTGAATGCCTCAATTTCGCGCTCGCGCTCGGCGATAAGCCTCACGGCGACACTTTGTACCCGACCTGCCGAGAGCGAGGGCTTGATTTTTTTCCACAACACGGGAGACAGTTCGAAGCCCACGATACGGTCAAGCACTCGACGCGCTTGTTGTGCATCGACAAGGTGCTCATCAATGTCACGAGGACTTGCAATAGCGGCAAGGATGGCGGGTTTGGTAATCTCGTGAAACACAATGCGACGTGTATTCTCAGGCTTCAGTTTCAACACCTCGCGCAGGTGCCAGGCAATAGCCTCACCCTCACGGTCCTCATCACTGGCGAGCCACACCACGGCAGCCTTGCCGGCTGCGGCACGCAACTTGCGTACCACATCGACCTTATCTGCCGGAATTTCGTATATCGGCATAAAACCGTTCTCTACATCAATGCTGAAATCATGTTTTTTCAAATCACGAATATGACCGTAACTGGACATCACTTCGTAATCCGCACCGAGGAACTTCTGTATGGTTTTCGCCTTGGCGGGCGACTCTACAATTACTAAATTTTGTGACATTAATAATGTGTATTTTCGATTTGCGGCTGCAAAGTTAGTAAAACTAAACTTGCGGCGCAAATTTAGGTGTGGTTCTACAAACAAACTTACTTGAAGTGTTTTTGACGTATTGTCCGGCAGAGGTCTACAAAGAGGTCTACAAGTTATATAACAAGCACTTATAAAGCGACCACGCTTAAATCTTCTTGAAATCGAGATTTATAGGACACACCTGCAGTTATTGCTTGTTCAACTCCTCAACAGCACGAGCCACGGCTCGATCATGGTGGGCAATTTGCGCCACTTGACCGCGATTATAGTAATAGCGCCCCATCAACTCGGTTGCCACATATTGTGCCAACTCATCGCGATGCCGGTCGAGGTCTTGATTGAGGTCATGATGTAAAACCGCTTGCAGGGCATCGAAAGCGGCCGTTGTTTCATCGTTGATGTAACCCTCGACACGAGCGACCTCACGCAAACGTTCGAGACCGGTTTCGCACACCTTGTCATAATCGAAACGAGCCGGGTCTATCGACTGCTTGAACGCCTCGAACATCTCGTCGGTCACGACAAACTGTTCGGGCGAGGCTATCGTGTCGTGGTCAGCCGCCCAACGGGTGGCAAAGTCAAAATCCCAATGATCTCTCACCACGTTATATACGAGGCGACTCGCCTCGGGGTAGGTAATCTCAATGTCGGGCATGATGCCGGCACCGCCTTTCACCTCGCGTCCGCCTGCAGTTCGATACACTCTCGTGCTGTCCGAGGGGGTGTGACGATAGGAGCCATCGAGGTTACGCGCCGAGTAATCAATCTCTTGAATGAGGCGACCGCTTGGCAGATAATATCGCGACACAGTGACCTTGAGCAAGCCGTTGTATGGCAGGGTACGCGTTGTCTGTACCAATCCTTTGCCAAAGGAACGCGTGCCCAACAACACGGCTCGGTCGAGGTCTTGTAATGCCCCGGCAGTAATCTCGGCACTGCTTGCCGTGTTACCGTCGATGAGTACAGCAAGCGGTATGTCGAGCGACACCGGTGTTGTTGTCGTCTTGTACACTTTCTCACTGTGCTTGTCACGTCCGCGTGTCACAAGCACTTCGGTACCCTTGGGCACGAAGCAACCCAACACCTGCACTGCACTTTCCACCAGTCCGCCACCATTACCGCGCAAGTCAAGCACCAGTCCTTTAACCCCCGGCGTAGCACACAACTCGGTCACCGCGTTGCGCACTGCTGCGGCACTGCGCTCGTTGAACGTTGAAAGGTTTATATAACCTGTGTTATCATGTACGATACCATAGTAGGAAACCGGCTCGATGTTAATCGTGCGACGCACAATATTAAAAGTGAGTATGCTATCGGCAGTCCACGGACGACACACGGTGACGACAACGGCTGTGCCCGGCTCGCCCTTGAGACGGCTGCTCACCTTGTCGGTGTCCCAACCGTTGATACTGTCACCGTCAATAGTAATGATGCGGTCACCGGCGCGCAAGCCGACGTTAGCGGCAGGGCTGCCCTCGTAGGTCTGTGAGATATACACTCCCTCATGACCTTTATCGGTGCGACGCATGATATAACTGCCTATACCGCCGTAGCGCCCCATTGTAGTCATTAGGAAGTCTTCTTGCTCGTCGGCTGAGATATATTCGGTGTAAGGGTCAATGTCGTTGAGCATCGCGTGAATGGCAGTCTCTATCGACTGCTGCGCATTAAGCGTGTCCACATAAAACGCATTCAACTCTTTATACACCGAATTAAATATATTCAGTTGGCGCGCAATAGCGGCATCATCGGCAGCCGTGGCAGTGCCCGCACTCGCCACAACGAGCAAGGTCGCGGCTATCATTATCAGGTTCTTGTTCATCTCTACAAAGGAAATTAGAGTGCGAAAGTACAACATCTTGCTCAAACTAAAGATAAAAATGTGAGGAAATTTCAATTTTTTTTGTCAAAAGTTGCACAATTCAAAAAATGAGTGTAATTTTGCATCGCATTTCCGGTAGGTAACGGTTGATGCAATCGCTTCAATAGCTCAGTTGGTTAGAGCACATGACTGTTAATCATGGGGTCGTTGGTTCAA
>CALDIF010000060.1 GCA_937901905.1 uncultured Porphyromonadaceae bacterium
GCGAGGCGGGGGTCGGGCATCGCGTGTTCAAGGCCGGCGACATGCGTTATACGCCGGTTAAGGTGGCGGTCGAGTTGCCCGACGACGAGCACGCCACGGCAAGTCGCGACCTCGGACTGCGCATACACCGTGTGCTTAGCCACATTACCTACCGCCGTGACCTTGACCGCGCCTTGTCCTACGCGTTGAGCCGCGGCATCGTGACCACGCGTGTGCAAGACCCGTGGAACACCGATGAGGCTCGTCACCGCCTACGCACGTTGCTGTTCGACCCCCCCGCCACGGCAACCTTCAACGGGGTTGAAGAGCCGTCGGACGCCCTAACGTGGTGGGCCGACGATAACGTGGTGCTCACCGAGCGCGCCTTGATAGGGAAGTGGGAGGACAAGGAACACAACGCACACGTTGAGCGTCGTCGTCCCGACCGCGTGGTGATGCGCCCCGACGGCACCGTGATAGTGATAGACTACAAGACCGGCAAGCCCGGCGAGAAGGGCCATGTCGCCCAGGTGAAGCGTTACGCCCGGTGGCTGCAACAGGCGTTGCAGCCACCGGCGGTGCGCGGTTACTTGTGGTACACCGAGCGAGACATCGTGGTGCGTGTGGTGTGACATACCGCCCGAAACGCGAATAAAAAGCGAATATTACTGCGAAGTTTGAATTCTTTTTCTTAACTTTGCCGAAAAGAAACATCTTTCACATTAAAAACTACAGATTATCATGGCAAAACCTTACGTAATCGGTATCGACATGGGCGGCACTAACACCGCGTTCGGTATCGTGGACGCGCGCGGTAACGTAATCGCGAGCGACAGCATCAAGACCGGCAAGCACAGTAACATCGATGACTATATCGACGAATTGTACACCGAGATCAATCGCATCATCGTGGCTAATGATGCCGAGGACAAGATTAACGGCATCGGCATCGGTGCGCCTAACGCCAACTACTACACCGGCATCATCGAGGACGGCGTGAACCTGCCGTGGCCCACACCGATACCCCTTGCCGACCTGGTCAGCAAGAAATTCGGTATTCCCTGTGTTATCACCAACGATGCCAACGCGGCCGCCATCGGCGAGATGACCTACGGCGTTGCACGCGGTATGAAGGACTTTGTGATGATCACCCTCGGCACCGGCGTGGGCAGCGGCATCGTGATTAACGGTCAGATGGTGTACGGTCACGACGGTTTCGCCGGCGAGTTGGGTCACGTGATCATGAAGCGTAACAACGGTCGTATGTGCGGTTGCGGTCGCACGGGTTGCTTGGAGACCTATTGCTCGGCAACCGGCGTGGCTCGCACCGCGCGTGAATTCCTTGAGACACGCAGCGACGAGAGTAAGTTGCGCGACTTGGACGCCGACAGCATCACGAGCAAGGACGTGTACGACGCAGCCATCACAGGCGATAAGTTGGCAAAGGAAATCTTCGACTACACCGGCACTATACTTGGTGAGGCTCTCGCCGACTTCGCCGTGTTCTCCTCGCCCGAGGCATTCGTCCTGTTCGGCGGTTTGACCAAGAGCGGCGAGTTAATCATGAAGCCCATTCGCGAGGCGTTCGAGAAGAACATCATGAAGGTGTTTAAGGGCAAGATAAAGATTTTGATTAGCGAACTCAAGGAGAGCGACGCTGCCGTGCTCGGCGCGAGCGCACTCGGCTGGGAGGTCAAGTGATATCCCTCTCTCGTGAATCCGCGTAAATCGGCGTAACTGTCGCCCGTGAGGTGTCTGCGTGACCCACGGATAGCCCGGAGGGCGAAATATAGGTAACCGTAGGTGGAGCGCAGCGTAACCTACGGACAGCATACGACACCGCACGCAGCCTCTGAAAGAGGCCATATCTCATCTCGACCGAAGGTCGAGGCATCTGTGTAACCCCGTTTGGAGCGCGTCAGCGCGACAAGCGGGGCTGTACACACACTACACTGTCGCCCGACGGGCGACTCATCTGCCGGGATACGGCATGAGCAGATGGGTCGGCT
>CALDIF010000061.1 GCA_937901905.1 uncultured Porphyromonadaceae bacterium
CATCGTTGAAGTTGTTGACCGCAGCGGCGGGTTTAACTTTGTGAGACATTTATTAAAGACATCAAACAAGCGAGCCTTGTTGTGGCGCATCGCTGTGATGACGTTCCTATTGAGTGCCATTTTGGACAACCTCACAACAAGTATCGTGATGATCATGTTACTACGCAAACTTGTACCGTCACACGTTGACCGCATGATTTACGGTGCCGTAATCATCGTTGCAGCCAACTCCGGCGGGGCGTTCTCGCCCATCGGAGATGTAACGACAATCATGCTGTGGAATATGAATCTTGTCACAGCAAGTGGTATTATACTCAAGTTGCTCCTTCCTTCGTTAGTTTCCATGGTGATTCCTGTTGCTCTGTTGCAATTCATGCTCAACGGTGAACTGTCGGTTGCCATGGCGGATGGTGACACAATTGACACCGACAGTCGACTGACCGACTGTCAACGCAAAGCGGTATTCATTCTCGGTGTTGGCGGACTGATAAGCGTGCCGGTATTCCGAGCAATCACCGGTTTGTCTCCTTTCATGGGAATTTTGCTTGTCTTGGCTGTGTTGTGGATTACTACCGAGGTATTTTATCGCAACGCGAGCGATGACAATGAACACACGACAGGTCGTGTAGGCAGTTTACTGTCACACATTGATATGGCAACCATATTATTCTTTTTAGGCATCTTGATGGCTGTAAATTGCTTGAGACAAATAGGTGTGCTCTCATTGACCGGCGAATGGTTAGACCGGACAAGTGGAGGCAATCACTACATCGTCACTGCAATAATAGGCGTTTTATCGAGTATTGTAGATAATGTTCCGCTTGTAGCGGGTTGTATAGGAATGTATCCTGTAGCCGAAGCCGGGGCGTTTGCCATTGACGGTGTCTTTTGGCAACTTCTCGCCTACTGTGCCGGTGTGGGCGGTTCCATACTGATTATAGGTTCGGCAGCCGGAGTTGTCGTGATGGGGTTGGAAAAAATCTCATTCGGGTGGTACATGCGACACATCACTCCGGTTGTTATTGCCGGATACTTGGCAGGCATGGTCTGTTACATGATTTGCAACTGAGGTATTCGGCATAGTAATTTGTGCATTTCACTTACAACTTATATCTTTGTGCGCTGATCTATTTATTAATTACAGACCTGCCACAAGATGAAAGACAAACGAGCGCAATACGACGAAGTGTTGAAGCAGTTCGCCGCACTCGCCGAGGGCGAGCACGATGCTACCGCACTGATGGCAAATGCCGCCGCATTGCTACACGAGGCGATGGGCGAACGATTTTTTTGGACGGGCTTCTACATCGTGAAAAACAATGAGTTGTTATTGGGGCCGTTTCAAGGCACTGTTGCGTGTATGCACATCGCTCGTGGTCGAGGTGTGTGTGGCACGGCATGGGAACGTGCCACCACACTCGTTGTACCCGACGTGGAGCAATTCCCGGGACACATCGCCTGCAGCGCGCTGTCGCGCAGCGAAATAGTTGTACCCGTCATTGATGACAGAGGCACGGTGCGCGCCGTTCTCGACATTGACAGCAGGGAAACGGACGCATTCGATGATATTGACGCCGACGCGCTGCAGCAACTGACCGATATTCTTGCCCTCCACATTGCTTGGCAATGAGCCGTCTCGCCTTTTACATATTGACGGCTGCTATTTTGGGGAACGCTCACTTGGCGACTGCCGATGAACCGGCTGACTCGGCTGTAATGTCAGGGGAATTGAACGAGGTTGTTGTTGAGGGACGTGTTTTGGGCAATTATCGTCACAGCGGTGCAGTCAACTCACGCGAAATAATCAGTGCTGCCGGCTTGAAAAAGATGGCATGTTGCACGCTCGCCGAGTCGTTCGAAAACTCGGCAAGCGTGAGCGTGGGTTATAGCGATGCCATCAGCGGAGCCCGTCAAATCAAGATGTTGGGACTTGCCGGAACCTATGTTCAAATGCTTGACGAGAGTCGTCCCGTCATGCGGGGTATGAGTGCGCCTTATTCGTTAAGTTACACTCCGGGCGATTGGTTGCAGTCAATCCAAGTTTCAAAAGGTGTTTCAAGCGTCACCGCCGGACATGATGCCATTACAGGACAAATCAACCTCGAATACCGCAAGTCCACAGGTGACGAAAGACTCCATACCAACTTCTACTTCGATGACATGCTCCACCCCGAACTGACGCTGACCTCGGCACTGCATCTCACCGACGACAAGAACGTGTCGACAATCATCATGGCACATGGCTCGTGGGACACCGATTGGCGCGAAATGAGTGCTATGGATCGCAACAAAGACGGTTTCCGCGACCTGCCGCGTACACGCCGATTAGATATTGCAAACCGCTGGTTGTGGTTGACACCGGGGGGGTGCAAGTGCGTTGGGGCACACGCTTCACGACCGAGCGACGCTTAGGCGGACAGGTTAACTTCAAGCACAATGCGGTCGGTGTCTCTACTCAGTCCGTCCCCGATTTATACGGTTCGCACATTGCCAATCGCGATGCCGATGTATACGCCAAAGTCGGTATTCCTCTACCTCATGTCATCACCGACCTTGACGGCAATGAGGTGCAAGACAACGTGGCTGTCATTGTCGACTTCGAGCATTTCGACACCGACTCTTATTTCGGTCTCAACAGTTATCACGGTCATGAGAATTCCATTACGTTAAACCTCCGCACCGACCTCCACTTTGCATCATGGTCATCAATTGCAGCCGGCATACAAGGCGGACTGAACTTCATGCGCGGTTCGCTGTCACAACACACAATGGCATCGGTTGAAACTACGCTGCCCCCACAATCGGTATCTTCACTCTTTCTCGACGAACGGCTCAATGAGCGTGAGATAGGTGTATATGCCGAGTGGAACATCACCCGTGGAGCGGTAACTGTTGTTGTGGGATTGCGAGGTGATTACAACAATATTGCCGACCGTTTCATCATCACACCTCGCGCTCATGTCAAGTGGAATGCCTCAAGACGCACAACACTGCGAACCTCTATCGGTACCGGCTATCGCACACCGCGTGCCATCATCGAAAACATCGGCATGCTCGCCACCGGTTACAATATCTTGATTCCCGACGGCAATGACCTATACAGTCGCGAACAAGCATTTACAACCGGTGGTAGCATCACTCAAACGTTTCGTCTCGGACAAGATGACAATGCCTCAATAAGTCTTGATTTCTTTCACACGGCGCTTAATCGTTCTCTTGTTGTCACACAAGAACCTATACCTTACTCGTTTTTACTGTTCAACTCAAGCCGCACCAACACCACCGACACATGGCAAGTTGATTTGAACTGGAGTCCGGTCAGTCGCCTTGACATCTTGGCTACGGCACGCTTCACCCACAGTCGACTTGCACTGCCCTCAGGCAACACATCAAGCATTGGAGAATTCACAGTCGGTGATTTCAAGCACGTTGCTCGCCCTCTCATGAGTCGTTTCAAGGGGTTACTGAATATCTCCTACTCAACACGATTCAAAATATGGGCATTTGATGTGACGGCACAACTCAACGGCAGCGCGCGCGTTCCCGTCGTTACAGACAATACGGTCTCATCATATAACTCACCGGTTTATGCACAATTATTTGCTCAGGTAACCCACAAAATCGGGCAAACCGAGGTGTATCTCGGTTGTGAAAACATCACCGGCTACCGGCAACCGAATCCTATTATAGGAGCCGACAATCCCTATGACAAAACGTTCAACTCGGCCAACGTATGGGGACCGATGATGGGTCGCAAGTTTTATGCCGGAATACGTTGGAACATTTACTGAAGCACAATATTAACACGACCAATATTTACAAGGACATGAAAAAACTGACTTTAACACTGCTCGCGCTACTCATTAGTTTGAGCCTTAATGTCGTGGCGAAAGACAAAACACCGGCTACAATCGTCACCACGACTTACGACACCGATATTCACTGCGAGAATTGTTCTATCAAGATCATGAACAACGTGCCGGCATTGGGCAAGGGTATCAAGGACGTCGTTGTTGACATTGAGCGAAAGCAAGTAACCGTGAGTTACGACAGTCTCAAGAACAACGAGCAGAACATCATTAAAGGCTTCGCCAAACTGCACGTCAACGCTGTTGCCGCAGAGAAAGCGACGAAATGCTATGACACACATGGTGACGCAACGCACAACTGTTGCCACTGATTGTCCGGCTACAACCTGACGATTGTCAATGTCCGTAACAGGGCACTCATCACAGTAAACCTCAATTTACAACAACGTGGTCGGTGGTTTCGCTGTTCAAAGCGAAGCCACCGACCACGTTGTCATGAGCGGCGCTCATGACAACGACCTAAAAATCGTACGGGTAGATGCGCTTGATGCGCACCTCATCGTAGTTGACCTTTACCTCATCGTGCGCATCGTGAATTGTCACACCTGCAATCTCACTCATGATGGCATCTACACGACGAGCCGCATACTCAACCTCACTGACAAAGCGGAAACGCGCCAACTCCCAATCGTCGTCCATGCCGATGCGCATCGCGGCACGATAGCGGTTTAATGCCGTTAACGGCAGTCCCACCTGTTCAGCCAGTTTACCGAGTGCAATATTGCCACACACTCGTTGCCTCGGATCTATAACTGTTGACAACTCTGCCAAACGTTCATGCTCCACACGGACATATTCGGCAGTACTCATCATTTCAACCGAGCCGTCGGGCTCAACACTCGCCACTCTCACAAATTTCTTCATAATACATTTGATAAAGAGTTAAACAATATGAAAATGAACTCGTTATCGCATGCTTGTGATTGTCGGTAAACATACCACAAGGGTGCACAATAACCCCTGCGAGCCGGACAACACCTGTCACGGACATCGCCATGCGATTATTATGCACCCTTGAGTGTGGGAGCGACACTATTTGCTGTTTGTCAAGTAACCATCGGTTAAATATGTTGTTGACAACTGTCGCATTATTGCGACAAATAATGTTTATGTTCTTGATACACGAAGTCACCGCAAGCGTTGCGGTGACTCGTCATGAGCCACGAGCGGGACTCGAACCCGCGACCTTTTCGTTACGAATGAAATGCTCTACCGACTGAGCTATTGTGGCTTGTCGGACGCTACTTGTCCGATTGTGGGTGCAAAAGTACAAACATTTTTTGAAACCCACAAATTTTGATACTTTTTTGTTTGGTCATTCAACTCGCCCATCAAATGTTTGATGGGTCAAAACCTAAACTTGAAAGCACAATCAAATTGCTTGCTCTACCGGCAATACAAAGGCTCGCATACCGAGTTTAGGGGTTGCCACATCGAGTTCATGCAGGTAGTCGAGCACGCGAGCGACATGGTCGTCGTCAACAACAATCATCATTGCCGATGCCATTGACGGCCACGCGTGAGTACCGTAGTGTGGCACGCCATCAACCGTGCCACGCCCCTGTACCTCTTGCCATGCGGTGAAACCGCGTGCACCCAATCGGGGCAAGGTTTCAACAAGTCGCTCATAATATGCTTGGTCAAATGCTATAAATATCGCTTTCATTTGTTGTCAGTTACTACTCTGTTAAAACTCAATCTTCCTTGTTGTCGAGTCGACGATAAAGGCGACGACGCTCACGCTTGAGACCTACAAAAGCGAAGATGGTGTACATCACCGGCACGAACAATAGCGTCAGGATTGTTGAGAACGTCAATCCGCCGATAACGGCAATACCCATGGGACGCCACATCTCAGAACCCTCGCCACTGCCCACTGCCATTGGCACCATACCCAAAATTGTAGTGAGCGAGGTCATCAACACGGGACGCAAGCGCGAGTGACCGGCATCAACAACAGCACGACGCACGCTCAAGCCACGCTCACGGTTAAGAATAATATAGTCAATAAGCACAATACCGTTTTTAACCACAATACCGATAAGCATGATGGCACCTATCATCGACATGATATTGAGATTGGTACCTGTAATCCACAAGATCAGCACTATGCCCGAGAAAGCGAACATGATAGAACTCATGATAATACCGGGGTAAGTGAATGACTCGAACTGTGATGCCATCACGATATAGACGAGAATGACAATCAACACGGCAAGCATGCCGAGGTCTCTGAAAGAGTCTTGCTGGTCCTCGTAGGAACCGCTCAACTCAATAAACACACCTTGCGGACGATCAATGTTGTCAAGCAGGGGTTGAGCCTCGTCGATAATTTCGCTCATCGGGCGATTTTGCACAACAGCGCTCACCGTGATGATGCGCTCGCGGTCTTTGCGCTCAATAGTCGGAGGATTAAAACGCTCTACCACGGTGCCGACTTCCTTCAAGCGTATACCCTCGCCACGAGCATTGAAAATGAGTATATTCTCAATATCCTCAATGCTCTCGCGATGACCCGGATCGTACATCACCTTGATGTCATACTCGTTGCCGTCCTCACGGAAATAACTTGCTGTTGTTCCGTTGATGCGACTGCGCAGTGCTGTCGCCGCTGTTGACAGATTAAGACCGTATATTGTCAATTTCTCGCGGTCGAAGTCGACTTGATACTCGGGCTGATAATCACTGCGACTGATACTGATGTCGGCGGCACCCTCAATACCCTCGAGGATGCGCTTCACAGCGGCGGCGACACTGTCGGTCTTGGCAAAATCGTATCCGTAGACCTCGTAGTTAATAGTGTTCTGACCGCTCATACTGCCGCCACGCATACCACCCACGTTGACCAGTGCTTTCTTCAGTTCGGGGTAATGCTTCAGATCCTCACGCATCAAACCGGCAATTTCCACTATACCACGCTTGCGATCCGAGGGGTCAACAAGGCGGATATTCATTGAGATAATGTGAGAACCGTTATCACGCAACGAGGCGAACGTATTGTCGCTCGTCGCTTGTCCGACGGTGTAGTTAAACACCTTGATTTCGGAATATTTGGTCGTCCACTCCTTGTAAAGACGTTCGCACACATCTTTTGCCAACTCCACGCGACTGCCAATGGGCAACTCGAGCGTGACACCCAAGCGGCTGTTGTCACTGGTCGGGAAAAACTCGCTACCGATAAAGCGCATCAAAAACATAGACCCTACAAACACGGCAAGAGCCACAAACACCGTTTTAATGCGATGAGAAATACAGAAGTCGAGCAAGCGGGCATAGCCGTTGTCCAGTGCATCAAGCACGCGCTCGATAGGCGCAAAAATTTTCTTGGCAAAGTCACCTTTTTTCGGGTTCAAACGCAGCAGACGACTACACAGCATCGGTGTCAGCGACAAGGCTGCCGTCGTACTGATAATCATCATTATAGTTACCATCCAACCCAACTGACGGAATAACACACCGGTCATGCCGGTAACCAACGTGAGCGGGAAGAACACGGCGATAAGCGTCAATGTTGACGCGATAACACTGATAGCAACCTCATTGGTGCCGTGCACGGCAGCCTGCTTGGGATCGGAACCGCGTTCGATGTGTGTCGTGACATTTTCCAAAACAACGATTGCATCATCAACCACCATACCGATTGAGATAGACAGTGCCGACAATGACACGATGTTGAGCGAGTTGCCCGTTGCATACAAATATATGAATGATGCGATAAGCGAAATGGGAATGGTGAGCACGATGATAATCGTTGCACGCCAACGTCCCAAAAAGAACAACACCACAATCACGACAAATAACAGGGCATAGAGCACAGTCTCGGTGAGTGACCATATCGTGTTGCGGATATTATCACTCGTATCAACGATGTAATCAAGGTGCACATCGGCCGGCAAATTGCGTTGTATCGACGGCAGAATTTTCTTTATCTTGTTACTGATTTCGACACTGTTGGCACCGCTTTGCTTTTGCACTATTACCATTGCACCTTTCACGCCGTTATTAAACGACTCTTGAGCACGCTCTTGCAAGGAGTCGTCGACACGCGCCACATCACGCAGGTGTATCACGCCACCGGTGGGCATGGCGGCAATAACGATGTTCTCCATCTCGCGCGGGTCAGCAAATTCGCCTTGAACACGCAGCGAATAGGTTTCATTACCGATATCAAACGTACCACCCGGTATATTGCGGTTCTCGGCTCCGATAAGAGAGGCTATCGCTTCTACACTGATGCCGTAAGCCTCAAGTCTAATCGGGTCGAGGTAAACATGAATTTCGCGCTTCGGCGCACCGCTGATACTCACCGAGCCTACTCCGTCGACACGAGCCAGCGGATTGGCAACGTTATCATCAAGTATCTTGTACAGACCCGGCATACTCTCAGAAGCCTGCACGCTGAGCAACACGATAGGTATCATGTCGCTGCTGAACTTGAAGATAACAGGTGTCTGACTATCGTCGGGCAAATAACTTGAAATCATGTCCAACTTGTCGCGGACATCGTTGGTGAGCGCGTCAATGTCGTAACCATACTCAAACTCAAGCGTGATAACACTGATGTTCTCGCGCGAACTGCTGGTGATGTGCTTGAGGTGCTCCACACTGTTGAGTGTGTTTTCCAACGGACGTGTAACGTTTTGCTCAATATCTTGTGCACTCGCGCCCTCATAACTGGTCATCACCATGATGGTGTTGGTGTCAATATCGGGATACAAATCAATCGGCAATTTTTGCAACGAGAACAAGCCGATGATAATCACCGCCACGAACACCAATATCGTCGTTACCGGTCGTTTGACCGAACTGCTGTAGAGGCTCATGAGTAGTTATGCTCGAATTCTAAATATATACAAATTGTAAGTTTCCACACGTTGCCGACGTTTCATTTCTCCAATTGCACTTGGACTCCGTCGGTCAAATGGCTCTGCCCGGTCAACACGATTTGCATTCCGTCAGTCAGTCCGTCGGTGATTTCATATCGGTCTTTCAAGCGCGACCCGAGAGTAACCTCTCGCCAAGTCACACTGCCCGTACTATCGCTCAAGGCGGTGTACAGGAACACGTAACGCACACCACTACCGGCTTGCTTGACAACGGCGCGGTCGGGAATGACAGTACTCTCGTGAGAGCCGTAGTTGAACGTGACTCGAGCGAACATTCCGGTTCGCACGCGTTCACCGCTGTTGGCTATCGTCACTTCGACCTCAAAGGTGCGTGTGCTCGGGTTAATCGTGGGATGAATTATACTCACCCTGCCGGCAAACACTTCGTCGCCATAGGTGTCAAACCGGACATCAACGGGCATGCCTACGCGTATCATGGGATATTCGGTCTCGTTGACCGACACGACCACCTTGAGAGGTTGTTGTTGTTCAACCGTCAAGATTGGCAACGCTCCCGGCAGATCACCGGCATCATAGTTCTTGGCGGTCACTATGCCACTCACGGGTGAAGTGAGCACAGTGTTTTCCTGCATAGTGCGAATAGCACGGGCGGAGGCATCATACTGTGCTTGCAACTGGTCGACAGTTTGTTGTGTACCGCCTCCTATAGCAACCAATTGTTTTGCACGTTCAAGGTCGCGACCGAGGTTGGCAAGAGAAATTTGCTGCTGGGCGATATTCACATCGTCGAGAATGACAACACTTTGCCCCGCTCGCACGTGACTACCCACATCAACGAGTATACGTTTGATGCGACTACCGCTGTTCGACGAGATGTTATTGGTCTTGAATGCCTCCACAGTGGCAGTGTATTCTGCCGTTTTATCCACGACCTCGTTGCGGACAGTGGTGATGGTGACACGCGGTAAGTCAACGACTTGATTGTCTTTACCCTTGCCATCACCGCCCGTGCATGCCGTGAGGGTGGCAAGCAGCGCCACCGTTGTCAATATCTTTTTCATCTGATTTGGTTGATTTGTTCGTTATTCCAAATACTGCCCACCGCGGTGGACAATAAGGTTACATGTGGGATATTATTCATTCACGTAGTGACTGTTGCCGAGCGTGTATTCGAGTTCGCTCTCGGCAACGAGATAGTTGTATATGGTTTGATAGTACGCAAGACGTGCGTTCATCAAGGCATCGTCAGTGTCACGCAACTGGATAAATGTAGCAGCACCGATTTTGAAACTTTCTTGCATGATGTCACGAGCCTTGGCGGCCTGACGCACACCGGCGGCATTACTCTCAATTTGCTTGAGACTCTTGTTGATATTATCCACTTGGCTACGCACTTGCAGGTGCAATCCGCGCTCCACATTTTCACGTTGCCACTTCATCTCGTCTAATTGTATCTCAGCCTGTTTTTGCTTGAAATAACGTTGACCGCCTGTGAAAAGTGGAATTGACAAGGTGAGTCCGACGCTACTTGTTTTGTTCCATTGGAAGTCCTTGAAAGGACTGCCGTTAGTCATCGAGTTCCACATCAAACTTGCATTTCCGCTCAAGGTGGGGTACCATGCTGCCTTTTGCACATCAAGAGTACGGCGCAGGGCATCGGTCTGCAACTCAAGCGTTCGCAAACTCGTGTTGCGGGTCAAACTCGTGTCGGTTGCCAACGTGCGATCATACATTTGTGCCTTGAAATCCTCCAACGTTTGGCTCAATGATAACGGCGTGGTCACGTCCATTCCCATGAGCAGCTTGAGTTGCAAACCCAACTGTTCAATGCTGTTCTCGGCTTCGAGCAACGACGGCTCCAAATTGGTTACGGCCACTCGGGCTCGCAACACGTCGTACTCACTCGCCGCACCCAACTTGAATTGTTTCTCGTACACGTCGGCGTCAAACTGTGCCGTAGCGTAACTTTCCTGCAACACACGTCGGGTGTCACGAGCCAGCAACAAAGCGTAGTAGGTCTTTTTCACTTGATTGACGAGTGACAATTTGTTACCGCGAGCCGCCTCAACGTTCTGCAAAATTTGGTTGTCACTCAACTTGATAGACTTCCACAGAGTGGGCATCACAAGAGGTACGGAGGCACTGAATCCCGTTGAATATTGGTTATCACGTCCCATTTTAATGCCGGTTGACGTGCCGGTGCCGGTGTCCATATAAATGGTCTGCAAAGCGAGGTTTCGAGTATATTGACCGGCAAAACTGATATTCGGCAGCAATTGTCCCAACACTTCTTTCTTGGAATAGGTCACCCTATTGATTTCCATATCGTTTACCTTTACGGTGGGATTATCGCTCAAAGCAATCCGCACACATTGGTCAAGCGAGAGACTCACGGTGTCGGCTTGATGTGCTCCCGCAACACCTGTCACAAGGGCTGCAAGGGCCACAGCAAAATGTTTTAAAATCATCGAAATGGATTAAAAAAAACTTCAATCGGTTGAATTATTCGGCAAAGGTAATTGAAATGTTGTGAATGACAAAGTTACACTACTATAATCACTACCATATTAAGAATAATTTGCAATTGCGCGAGAGCGACACAAGATATGACCCGGCAAGGCACAGGCGTTTACTCTTGGTCAACATGAGATTTTATTTGTACCTTTGCATCTCCAAAATAATTCATTTTTCATGAAAAGCGAGAGCGACATCAAGCAAGTCATCGGGTTCCTCGAGGAACTTGCTGTAAACAACGATAGGCGATGGTTTGCCGACAACAAGGACCGATACGATGCTGTGCGCAGCGCGTGGGAACACGACATGGCACGCTTGATAACACGTGTGGCAGAGTTTGATGACAACTCACGTGGGCTTGACATCAAACAGTGTGTTTACCGCATCTACCGTGATGTTCGTTTCTCTCATGACAAGAGTCCGTATAAACGTTACTTCAGCGGAGTTATAGGTCGCGGCGGACGCCACACCACGGTGTCGAGCAATTACGTTCACTTCGAGCCGGGTAATATCATGGTCGGTGGTGGTGTTTGGTGGCCCGAAAAAGCCGTTTTGTCACGACTGCGAGCCCTCATCGATGCCGAGGGGGACGAGTGGTTGCGTATTGTTCAATCACCCGATTTCACTGCAAACTTCTCATGGTGGTGTGACACCTTGAAGAAATTGCCTGCCGATTATAGTCACATTGCTGCCGACTCACCATTGGCTCCCTACATCAAGATGAAAGAATACATTGCCATCAAGCGTGTAGACATTGATTATTTCGATTGTGAGGATTGGGTCGAACGCGTGGCGTCCGATTTGCGTCGGCTGCAGCCCATGCACGATTTTCTCAACTACGTTTTCGATTGAACCGGCGATGTCATTTTATTTGCGTTTTATTTGCGTTTTTCTATAATCCCGGCACCATGCCACGTCACCGATGTATCACCGCATGAGTGTAGGTATCAGCCCATATAGGAAAAAGACAGTTCGCACCATTTCGCACACGACACGTCC
The DNA here is from genome assembly GCA_937901905.1 of uncultured Porphyromonadaceae bacterium. Lineage (GTDB taxonomy): Bacteria > Bacteroidota > Bacteroidia > Bacteroidales > Muribaculaceae > Sodaliphilus. The sequence goes on from CALDIF010000061.1 coordinate 12,230, forward strand.
CATTCTCCCAAACAGGGACAATAGGCACACATCAGCACTCCTGACCGCAATGTCAAGATGTGTTGATACGTCGGTGATTGTCCGCGAAAGGATATAGGTTATCACGGTGTCACTAATCGGGTAGTAACGGCAGCCCTATCGCGAGGGCAACACCACTTTATAATTGTTGTACAAAACATATTGCTTCAAAACGGGTAAAACACTTATGAAATTTTGATTTCCCGTTTCTTTTTTCTAAATTTGTGGCAAACAAATGACTCGAGAAACTTAAAATACTGATATATGGCAAAATTCAGAGGAGCAATCACCGTCAACGAGGAACGTTGCAAGGGCTGTAACCTGTGTGTTGCAGCGTGCCCGACGGGCGTACTCGCCCTGCAAGCGCGCGAGGTGAATAATCGAGGTTACCACTACGCCTACATGGCTAATGCCGAGGCTTGCATCGCTTGTATGAGTTGCGCACTCGTGTGCCCTGATGCTTGCATTGAGGTGTACCGTGTTGAGAACAAATGAAAATTTCCCGAAACGATGAGTAAGGACAAAGTTACATTGATGAAGGGCAACGAAGCGCTTGCTATGGCGGCAATACGCTACGGTGCCGACGGCTACTTCGGCTACCCCATCACACCACAAAGTGAGGTGTTGGAGTGCCTTGAAGCCGAGATGCCGTGGGAGAGCACCGGCATGGTAGTGTTGCAAGCCGAGAGCGAGGTTGCAGCGATTAATATGGTGTACGCCGGAGCGTCGTGTGGCAAGGCTGTATTCACTTCAACGAGCAGTCCCGGCTTCAGTTTGATGCAGGAGGGCATGAGCTACATGGCAGCGAGCGAGGTGCCGGCATTGGTTATAAACGTGATGCGTGGCGGTCCCGGCTTAGGCACTATACACCCGTCGCAAGCCGACTATTTCCAGGCATGCAAGGGTGGCGGTCATGGCGATTATCATGCTATCGTGTTGGCACCGAGCAGTGTGCAGGAAATGGCAGACTTCGTCGGTTTAGGTTGGGACTTGGCGTTCAAGTATCGCTGCGTGAGTCTGATTCTTGCCGATGGGTTGGTGGGTCAGATGATGGAAAAAGTCACGTTGGCAGAACAACGACCACGTCGCACCGAGCAACAAATTCGCGAACAATGTCCGTGGGCAGTGAACGGACGACAAGGCATGCGACCCAAAAACATTGTCACTTCGCTCGAACTTGATGACGACAAGATGGAAGCCAATAACCTCCGGTTCCAAGCCACTTACCGCGTCATTGAGGCGAATGAGCAACGTGCCGAAACGGTGAATGTTGACGGGTGCGACTACTTGATGGTAGCGTTCGGCAGCATGGCGCGCATCTGCATGAAAGCCATCGAAATTGCTGCCGAGCGCGGTATCAAGGTCGGCTTGGTGCGTCCCATCACGTTGTGGCCGTTCCCCGTAGATAAGTTGCGTGACGCGGCACGCAGCGTAAAGGGCATTCTCGTGCCGGAGTTGTCGGCGGGACAGATGATTGAGGATGTGCGTCTTGCCCTCGACTGTGTTGTGCCTGTGGTACACTACGGTCGCATGGGAGGCAACGTGCCGACACCCGATGAAATTCTCAATGCCTTGACCAATTCGTTTCCCGAGTTGCAAAACAGCAAATAACCCATACTCCACTTTCAAAACAATGAACAATGGAACTCAATGAAATAATTCGTCCGGAGAACCGCATTTATGCCAAGCCGGCATTGCTCAACGAAGCGCACATGCACTATTGCCCCGGCTGTAGCCATGGCGTGGTGCACAAACTGGTGGCGGAGGTAATCGAGGAGATGGGTGCCGCCGAGTACAGTATAGGTATTTCGCCCGTCGGTTGTGCCGTCTTTGCATATAACTACATCGACATTGACTGGTTGGAGGCGGCTCACGGTCGCGCAACGGCAATGGCAACCGCCGTCAAGCGTTTGATGCCCGACAAGTTGGTTTTCACCTATCAAGGCGACGGCGACTTTGCCGCGATAGGAACCTGCGAGAGCATTCATGCCTGCAACCGTGGTGAGAATATCGCTATCATCTTCATCAATAATGCCATTTACGGCATGACAGGCGGTCAGATGGCTCCCACTACCCTATTGGGACAACCCACGGCGACATGCCCATACGGTCGTCGTGCTGACCTCAACGGATACCCCCTGTCAATAACACCGTTGTTAAGTCAACTTGACGGCACGTGCTATGTGACGCGGCAGAGCGTTCACACCCCCGGTGCCGTGCGCAAGACACGAGCCGCCTTGAAGCGTGCGTTCGAGAACAGTATCGCATGTCGCGGTACGAGTGTGGTCGAGGTGGTCAGCACCTGCAACAGCGGTTGGAAAATGGCACCCGAACGTGCTAACGAGTGGATGGTCGAACATATGTTCGAGAAATATCCTCTCGGCGATTTGAAAGTTAATGACAAATAAGACACAACGATGAAACACGAGATAATTATAGCCGGCTTCGGTGGACAAGGTGTATTGTCCATGGGCAAGATACTCGCTTACTCGGGGTTGATGGAAGACAAGGAGGTGACGTGGTTGCCTTCGTACGGTCCCGAGCAACGCGGTGGCACAGCCAACGTCACGGTCATCATCAGTGACGAGCGCATCAGTTCGCCCGTGCTCAACGAGTACGACATCGTGGTAGTGCTCAATCAGCAGAGCCTTGACCGCTTTGAGAGCAAGGTGAAACGCGGCGGCACACTCATCTACGACAGTTACGGTATTCATCGTCCGCCGGTGCGCGACGACATTGAGGTCTATCGCATTGATGCCATGGAAGCGACTTTCGAGTTAGGTAACAGTAAGTCGTATAACATGATAGTGTTGGGGGCATTGTTGGGCATCTGCCCGATGGTGAGCGTGGATAACGTGCTTGCCGGTCTCAAGAAGACGCTACCCGAGCGACACTGGCACTTGATGCCACAAAACGAGCAAGCCCTGCGTCATGGTATGAAACTTGTCAAGCACGATGCCGATGGAGTTTGAATTATCACGCCGTCGGGCTCAACCTCGTCGCCCCGTTCACGAGGGCGGTGTAGACGAGACGTTGGGCAAATTGCCACCTCAAGATCTTGAGTTGGAAGCCGCTGTTCTCGGTGCGCTCATGTTGGAAAAAGATGCCTATTCCCAAGTGAGTGACATCTTGTCGTCCAATAGTTTTTACGACTCTGCCAACCGATTGATATATGATGCCATCGTGGCACTCGGCGCGGCACAACGCCCCATCGACATGCTCACCGTGGCTGAACAACTGCGCACAACCGGCACTCTCGAGCAAGCCGGCGGACTACCGCGCATAAGCGAGTTGACAGGACGTGTGAGCAGTGCCGCCAACATTGAGTTTCACGCTCGCATTGTGCAACAAAAATACCTCGCACGCGAGTTAATCAGTTTTTCAACCCAAATCGAGGAACTCGCTTTTGACGAGAGCATTGACGTGTTCGACTTGATGCAAGAAGCCGAGGGTCAGTTGTTCGAGATCTCCAAGAACACGCTCAAGCGTGATGTCGTGCAAATTGACCCCGTCATCAACGAGGCAATAGCCAAGATACAAGAAGCAGCAAACCGCGAGGACGGTTTGAGTGGTTTGCAAACCGGTTATCACGACCTTGATCGCTTGACAAGCGGTTGGCAAAACAGCGACTTGATTATCATCGCCGCACGCCCCGCAATGGGAAAAACCGCTATGGTACTCTCGATGGCAAAAAACATGGCGGTCGATTACAACACCCCCGTGGGTCTATTCTCGCTTGAAATGAGTCGCTTGCAACTCGTTAACCGTCTTATCAGCAACGTGTGTTCGCTTGAGGGTGAAAAAATCAAGAACGGACGACTCACCAACCTCGAGTGGGACAACCTCATGGCACGCGTGAAGTCATTATTCTCGGCACCGATTTACGTTGACGATACCCCGTCGCTTTCCATCTTTGAGTTGCGCACCAAGGCGCGCCGACTCGTGCGTGAGCATAACGTCAAGATAATCATTATTGACTACTTGCAACTGATGAATGCTACGGGCATGAAATTCGGCAGTCGCGAGCAAGAGGTCAGTACGATAAGTCGCTCGCTCAAGCAACTTGCCAAGGAACTGGACATTCCCATCATCGCTCTGTCGCAACTTAACCGTAGCGTGGAACAACGCGGTGACGACAAGAACGGAAAGCGACCGCAGTTGAGCGACCTGCGCGAGAGTGGTGCAATCGAACAAGACGCCGATATAGTGTGCTTCATTCATCGTCCCGAATATTACACCCGCAGCGGCGAGGATGCCGAGGGTAACGATATTCGCGGTAAGGCAGAATTCATTATTGCCAAGCACCGCAGCGGTGCCGTAGATACGGTCGAGTTGCGTTTTGTCAAGCAATATGCGCGTTTCGAGAATTGGGATGACAATAACATTGACCTCCATGCCGAGCCCGCACGTCGAGCCAGTCGCATGAACGATGATGTGGGCATGGGTGAAGACATCGCCTCACCCGCCTTTGGCGACAACGTGCCACTGCCCGATGCCGATATTCTTCCCGACCGCGGGGACGACACCGTCCCATTTTAAAACAGTTCGGCAACCTTCACCTCATATTCACCTGCCAACTGTCCGTTGTATTCCCTGATGCAGGTGTCATTCACCACATCCTCA
>CALDIF010000062.1 GCA_937901905.1 uncultured Porphyromonadaceae bacterium
CACGACGCTCTTCCGATCTATCAGCCTCCATGACCGCTTCACCGTCTTCGCCGGTGTAGTGGTCGTAGGCTTCCCAGTTCGAGTGCAATTTCTTATCGAGGTCGATAAGTTCTTTGAGGAAAGGATAACGGTCGCAGTCGCGTGCCGGATTATCCTCTGACGATAGCGAGCGGAGCCGCATGTGGAGTTCTCGCATCCGCTGGACGATGCCCAGGTTCTCGACATAGAGAGCCTGAATTTCATCGGGCAGTTGGTCGTGGTCGTCACGCTTGCCCTGCTTGAAACCTCGTGCCAATGAGTGCGATGTGGAACTTGTTCCAACATCGTCGAGTGCAGCCGAGGTTGCGCCGGAGGCGAACTTCTCTCCGCTGTTGGGGGTCAAAACTTTTTTGGCAATCACGTTTACCTGCGACTGCATTTCCTCCACCTGTGCGTGCGTGAGTTTCTGCAAGCGGAACGAGAGCCGTTTCTGCAACTGGCGTTCAATGAACTCGGCGTTTCGCCGTGGGTTCGCCATCAGATTGCGGTACATGATTTGGTTGCCTGTAAGTTGGAGCAACAGCAATGCGCCTTGCGCATAGTCTCGCTGCTCCGCAGGGGTATTGAGCCAATCTTGTAGCGTTTGAGTGAAATTTGCGTCCATATTTTTACTTCGTGAGTAAAGATTAAAGAGTAACGATTAATGATGTAATATGCTGTCCTATAATTTGTTATTTACATTTGTCACCCAGAAAAGGTTCTTGCCTAAGGGCTGGAGCAGTCTGCGCATAGCCGCCAATGTCTGCCCGGTTGTCACAAAGTCATCATAGACGATGATATTTGGCTCTTTGGGCAGCACATTGAGTGTGAATACCGCGTTCACTCGTTGTTTTGTGTGGCAAAACGCCACGTCCTCGTAGAACGGAATTTCGAGTTGGCGGCCAATCTCCTCGCTGATAAGCGTGGCGAAGTTCTTCACCTTGTGCCGTCGTTTCGGCGAGGTGCAGATGCACCAGTTGCCCTGCGAGAGATTGTAGCCGAGCATTTCCCGAATGACCGGCACGATGCTGTCGGCAAAGAACTGCACCATGTCCGGGTCGGCCTTGATGTCGGTGAGCGTCCTTCCGTACACCGACTTCTGCCAAATCGAGATGAAGTTCACGTTGCTACGGCGGG
>CALDIF010000063.1:0-60000 GCA_937901905.1 uncultured Porphyromonadaceae bacterium
TATTGGCCTTGCCGAAGTTGTTGTACCGGCCGCCGCCCGCCTGACGCATCATGAAGATGAAGAGCACCACGCCCATAATCAGGATGATAAGGGTCGGGATATAGGTGATGATCCACGAGTTATCCGTGATCCGGTAGTAGTCCTGATCGAGCGGCGCATCGGGGTTCGCCTCATTGTACCGCAGACGGTAGCCCTCGGTCTCCTCCTTGAAGATGCTGACGTTCGGGACGGTGTACTTGATCTCGGTCTCATCCTTGAGCGTCATATTCAGCTCGCCGGTGCCCAGATCAAGGGTATACTCCGTGACCTCGAGATCGTCAAAGTGGGTCATGATCTCGGAATAGGTGTACTCCGGCTCCTTCTGGTTCATCCGCGGCAGCATGACGACTGCAATGCCGATCACGGCCAGCGCTACCAGAAGATAAGCCACAATGCCTCTGTTTCGTTTTGGTTGCAAGCGATTCACTCCTTTTTTCTCTGTCATGTAGATGTTAGAGATGAGAGGTTAGAATTTAGAAAACTGCTAACCCCATGCTGTTTCTCATGTAGATGTCAGAGGTAAGCGAAGCTGTCATACTGCTATGACCTGTTTGAGGAAATTTCTAACCTCTTACTTCTAACCTCTAACCTCTAATTGGGGAGGTAATACCTTAGTATACCTCCGGTTTGTGTCAGCCCTGTATGCACTTTGTGTCGTTTTCGTGAGAAACGTTCAGCAGCAGCACCTGCTCAGTAGTCTCCGTCACGGCGGCCCTGTCCGCTGCGCCGAGTCCCTCGACCCACAGCAGTCCCTCCGCATCGGAGAGATAGTGGATATACGGGCGCTGTGCCGGTGAAACGGTCTCGTTCAGCCATTTTTTGACGGAGACGCGGTGCTGTCTGCCCGGCGTCCGGATGAAAAGTCCCGGCCGCCGTCCGTGCAATTCTGCATACTTCTTTATTATAGCATAATCGAGCGCGAAAAATGTGAACTTTTTGTGAAATCTCGCAAGATTTCTGAATTCCTCCGCCGTTATCACCGATGCAGTGACCGTATGGCCGGGAAAGATCACATTTTCGCCGATCTCAAGGCGCACCGAGGTCTCTTCCGCTGTCTCCTGCACAAACAGTGTTCCTCGTATCGGTACGTTCTGAATCGACCAAATTTTCTATGATAATTCACGCCAATTGATGTGAATTGACGTAAACACACTCAGCGCAGTTTAAAATCTGATAACTTTACCGCCATGAATATAAAGCGTGCCTGCTGCCGGTTCCTTAACAACGCGACCCATCAAATCGAAATATCTGTCATCAAGCACTTTGTCACTGCCTAACTCATTGATGCCACTGGTTTGCGCGGCACCGGTACGATAGTCTAAATATTCGCGCACGGTTTCTAACCCGACAATATCGTGAACCAAAGAGGTAGGAGAGATGAGCATCGGCGAAATCAAGTCTCCATAATCGTAACTATCAATGCCTAATCCTTCAACGATGCTCACCGCAGGCAATTTCAATGAAGGGTTTAACATATTAAGTTCGGTAATGCGACGTGATTGACCGAGGTACGTCTCGGTAGTTTCATCATAGCCGTAAGCGGGTGATATGTTTTGCGGTGCCAACATATCATCGAAGTCGTAAATAAGAATCTCACCGCCCTCATCAACCGACTGCTGTTGCGCAAAATGGGTGTAGTAGCCGTTCTCGTACTCGGCTATTTGAGCATCTATTGACAGCGGTTCATACAGGGGATTCAATCGGCTATATACCTTTGCTCCCTCTTGTCGCACATATGCCCTGGGTTCCACACCGTTGCTGACATTACTCGGCGCAGCATCTGCTTTGAGACGATACAAGCATGCGTAAGTCTTGCCGTCTATCTCTTTAGTCCCATGAAAAAATTCTTGATATAATTGACCTTCGAAATCACTTGCAACGTCTGTTCCCAAGCGACGCACTCTAAATGTCCATACGACACCCTCGCGCACAAGTTTGGTCACGTCTTCGAATGCACTGCCACGATAGATAATCTTTCCGTTTTCAACAACATGACTGAGCGCACACAGATCGTCGGGGTATGCAACTTGGTCTTCGGCGGACGAATTGATAAAGAATGGGTCGGAGAAATAACCGGGACCGTCCAGACCGATGCCAACCACCAATTTCCCTCCGTCAAACAGATAACAATCGCGCTCTACTCCATCAACAATAGTGGTTGTTGCGCCCAAAAACTCATGACCCGGATATTGAGTTTTCAAACTCGTGAAGTCATCGAAATTATACAATATAGAGGCATCATTAATTGCTCCGTTCTGAATTAAAGCCAACTTATGGTAAAATTCACTCATCGTGAGCCCCGTTTCCATCACCAGCCCCTCTTCATAACCCACATCACTACCGGACATGCATGAGATTAAGCGAGCCTGTCGCACGTCAAACTTACCGCTCATTGCATCAATCGTTTCACTATAATCTTCATAGTGATTGGAATACATGATCTTGATAAAAGGGGTATCTCGATACTTCCCCACATAGTACCATGTAACATTAGGTCTAAGCATCTGTAAATACTCGGCTGCTGTCACCGTCAGACAAAAGACCACACTTAAAACCGACAAAATAAAAAATCTTTTCATAATCCTACGGTTTAATACTGAATGTAATTGCAGAGTTACAAAAAACAATTACAACGCCAGCATCAAAATTAATTCAATTTTCAAAAGGTAAAATTTTCAACGTTGCTCCTGCCTCAACCGTAAAATCGCTTGAAAGCGAGGTGCAACCTCGCAAGATGAGGGTACCGCCACTACGAACGACACCTCCGTAGACCATAATTCGCGCCGGAGTTGATATATCAACTATGGCACCATGCTCAATCACAACACCATCGTACAATTCTACATCCTTACTTGCTTCAATAACAAAATTGGAATCGAAAACAACTTCACCATGTATCCTGTCCTCGTCAATTGCCTTGCCTGCAGATAGTGAACCCGCAAAATAGAAATTATCTTCACTAAATGTGACATTTTGCATATGACAGAGCAAAAAATACGGCAACTTGTTCTTTTCTTGCAACATGATAGGTTGATTGCTTGTAGGAATAATAAGTATAGACGTGGGATTACTATAGTAATTATAAACAAGAGTTGAACTGTTGCCGAACAAAATGCGCAACGGGGGGGTCAAACGTAATTGTATCGGGTACAGTAGTCCACATGTTAATCGCAGGATCTCCTAACAAATTGTGTGCAGCCCTTATTGCCATTGCTTGGTCGCTTACATTAGGATAAAAGGCCATTGATCTCGACGCTGCTTCAGCACGACCGATGCATGAGTTAACTTCGGTAATCTGCTTAAAAAACATTTGCTCCAATGATATGGATACACCGTACCCATCACGCGTATTGCCTAAAAATGCAACTCCTCCGTAACCTTTGCCACATGTAAAAGATTGCCCGAAATTCGGAAAATTATTAGGATTGGAATACTGATCATAGGGCATGACCGTACATGCTACAGTGTAGCATACGGACGGATAAAGTTTACTATGAGTCATACAATTTAAAGCATTTCCGGCTTCGTTGACGAGATGTGCAGGACTCGCAGTTGTACTGGTAATACCGTAAGGTAATAACCCCAAATATTTGCTCGGCAAATTGTTGACGGAAATACCCAACGGACTGCCATGACCCTGCAATCCCCAGATACCATAGTGGTTAATGTCTATATCATTGACAACTTGAGTGCCTGTGGGATTGTGGAAATCGTACTCATAAAACAGCGTATAATCATCAACAATCGAATCAAGCATGTTCTTCAACTTAACGTCAGCCCAGTGCAATCCTTGCATCCAATCACATTCGGTATATACACCACGAGTAAGATACGAGGCATCGCCATCTCCGGGATTGCGTTCGTAACGAATAACTTTGTCAATATAATTCATAACTTCCTCAGGGGTGCTGCACATCAGCCTCCCGACACTTAAGTCGGGTAAGGCTGTACTTGACGTATCAAAATCAAATGTATTATCACTATACCGATTCCATCTTGTTGTCAAGTCGGTAAAATACAAATCTGAGGGTATCCCGCGATAGGCTCGATAAACCCCGTTTAATGCCAATAGAACATAATGACATCTATTGCTGCTGAAAGACTGTCGGCAATACCTCAAATAACCGCGCAGGACGGCAGCAGAATCGGTAAGAGTTATAATTTCTCTATTACCGCTACCATCAATTTGGCAAATATTATCAAACAATGAATAAGCCTCTGTCGGGGTCTCCATGAGATCCTCAATACAGACGACACCGCTCTTCAAATCCCTCGCATTTCTCCATGCTACAAGACGACCGAATGCAGGTGCCAATTCCCGTGTTGTTATTATAAGGTGAGGATAAGATGGTGGGGGCACAGGATCGTGAGATGATTGAGGAGCATGATTGCCACTCGGTTGAATGATTAATTGAGCATCGGCAATTATACAGACACTCAACATGACAACAATAATAAATAAGACTCGTCGCATAAGCATAAAACATAAAAGAATAAATATTATATTTATAGGAACAAATGTCTTTCTTAAGGAACGACGAAGTCGCCCTCGTACTCATTCCCTACAGAACTGACAATATCAATGTGCGCGATGCCACTACATATCGTGTAAGGCAAGTAAATGGTGTTTGAACCGTAACCGCCAATTAGGGTGGACACGACAATATGTCCGTTGCTGTCGGTTACCTCTATATCATAGTAGGAGAGAGTGTTGTCCCACCCGACAAAGGTTAATGACAACTCATCGCTGTCAATGTACACGTCCGGCTGATCAATGGGGACACAAGGTGCTTGATTCTTAGTTTCCTCATGAGTCCAACCAATTGGAATGTTTATCCCGTCAGACGCAGTAACTAAATTACATGTGAAAAAGAAACAAAAAATAACGCTTAAAATACGATAAATTATCATAAACTCTAATTAACATTAAAAATCGTGGCAAAATTATTGTTTTTTCCCCACACCACGAACTAATGCCATTCATCTTTTTTGATAGATAAATCGCAGTCTATAAAGCATTTAACTCCAAATTGTTTTCACCCATACTCTTTTCGTCTGATTTTTTCTACGTAAATCGGTCCTTTCTAACGCCCAATTTTATCTGTGTTCGGTAAAAATGCATACTGAATTTTTATAACAGAGCGAGTGCCTCCCGGGGAATATTCACACTCCTATTATCCCTTTAGGGACACCACAAGTCCAAGGCTCATAGAAGATGAACCAAAGTGGGGGTAAAATCATTACCTGCTACTTTATCTTCCAACATGCAATATGGAGATTGCTACCCATCTCACATTAAGTTAGCGAACTAAAGGACTGCAAATATACAAGTCTTCAACGTGCCTTATATATCCGTGACAACGACTTTTACAGGAAAGTTAAAATACATCAAAAACAATCCAGGATAGATACTCTCTTGCCAAAACACTTCATCCCCAACTTATACTTCTTATTAGAAACGCTACGCACATTACTGAGATTGCAATATGAACAAATTATCGCATCAGGCAAATCAATAACTAATAGAAGAATAAAACGTAGTTCCATACTTAACGAAGAGTCGGTCGATGTTGATAATTCATACTTATAGTTATCGTTGAGAAAGGTTTCAAAATTGGATCCATACTTTTCACAAGCAAACGTAACTAATCGTTTCCAAAGCGCACTATTAATTTCGGGGCTTGTTGCAAGTGATATGTTAACAACATTATCCTTATTAGAGCCACTTGTTGTCCACATCGTATCATAAATTTGTTTTGTTATTGACTCTTGGGTTTCAATTAAGGACAAGGTTCGTTGGTATCTGTTAATTAGCAAGGCATCTTGTCGTTGAGATATTTGTAATTGAGAAATTTCATGTTGCACACTTTGTCTATTTGTTTCCAAAGAAGACAAACGGGCCTTAAATTCCGCTTTAAGCGACTCGTAGTCTCGTGACATTTTTTTAGAAGCACTCCGCTGATAATAAATGATGTAACAAATCAATAATATTAATGACAGCAACATTACACAGGACCAAAAGTAATTGTTATAAACATTTGATTTCCACCGTTTTTCCGCTTCTTTAAACATAAGATAATTTGCTATTGTATCAATGCGCAACTCGTGACGGGTAACCAATGTAGAATCCTCAACAACTTGACTCTTGAGTTTATATAGGTGTTCCGCCTCATAATCATGTTGTGCTCTCGCCATGTAGCGCTTGGCAATAAAGTAAAGACTACTGTCCCTGGTGGTAATTGGCTCTGAAACGACCGATAAATAATTCATTGCCTCAGTTATATTTCCCATTTTAGCCAAAGAAATTGCTGCAAAATAATAAAAGTCTCTCTTGTGTTCTCTCACAGAATCATTTGCCACAAGTAAAACAGACAATCTTGCGCCTTCGGTTGAATCTCCCAAAATTGACTGAATTTTGGCAGTTTCACTCATTATGCTATATTTATACTTATCATATAGTCCATGTCGGATAGCATACTCTTTGGATTCATTCAGATAATACATTGCAGTATCCAGTGAATCATGACAATATTCAGAAGCGATAGCATACAAATTAGAGACAACATATTTGTGAGTCTGCGACTCGGTAAAATGATATATTGCACGAGCATATTCCGCTTTAGCCTGATCGTGATAACAATAATTGGCACAGTATAGTTCAGCCATTCTCATATGGATATAACCCAAGTTATAGTGATCAGCAGTGTCGGCAACAAATTCGGCTGATTTATAATAGCGTATGGCAGCAATTGGGTCATTCATGGTTTCGGCAGCGGCTCCTGCATAGCAAAGTGACTCCACCAAACGATTTTTTGGTCCGTGGTCGGCATACCACTGCACAGCGTTGCTGATAGCAACGGTATCAAGGACATCATTACTGGTTTTAAATCGTGCTTTGGTGTACAACAGGGCATAGAGTGCTTTGTCTCTATCCTCTGATAATGAATCAATTTCCAACAATAGTTTTAACGCACCGGCAGCGTTGTTAACCGATGGAGACATTAAACTATCTGCTGCTAACAATGTTGAATTCTCTCGTTGAATCGGACTGCAAGCACATACAGTGGCAATCACGATAACTATCAATGTGTAGGTATAAAATAACTTTTTCATCTCATCAGCAAACACTGTAACAACGGTTGTCTTTCAGCCTGTAATATCGGTCAGGGTAAATCAATCGACTCTAAGAGTCCGATAATAGAGACATTACTGCGACGTGACAACTCACCGGGATTAGACCCGGGCTCGCCCTCGGGAACCGCACGTCCTATAGCCGCATAGTGTTTGACCCACGACAGGGGAATGTTCCCACTGCGATCACGAAAAGTCATCGGAATCGGTTCAAAAACGGGGTTGTCATCGAAATCAACGTAACATTGCTGCACCAATTCGCTACAATAGACAGCATCGTTTCCCGCGTCATAGTATTGATCATATTCAAGCCCGACACATCGTAACACTCTTTCTATCGACCGGTTGACATCATACTCCCCCACACGACCCACAACTATCATGCCCTGTGTGACAAACGATGATAATGGTGTCACCGTCACCCCTACACCGGGTAACGCCTCAACAACCATGGGAGTTCCTCCCATGGGGTGAAATACCGCAACATGGTCAATGGGCAAACTGTCCACACCGGTTGTCACTGCCGTAATTGCATTGTCACCGGTGCTTTGCAAGAACAACAAGTCGCCGTCATGCAAGTCACCGGTTGTGATTGCGACAAGAAGTATCAACTGAGTGATTCCCATACCGCCATTTGTCAATACCACGTGACGCCGTTGTTGTAACTCGAGTGTTTGTCGTACTTCACATCTTGAAGTATCGAACTCTTGACGGCAATATGGAAATTGTAACTCTTATAAGGACCCACCGGCACAAAACTTGCACTCATCTCAAAGCAGTGCATCTGGCGCGAAACAGTGCAGTTCATGTAGGCTATCTTGTGATTTTTGATGTCGTAACTGCCCGAGAAAGACAAACTCCAATTCTTGGTGGGACGTAAATTACCGCTGAAACTCAAGTTGTGGGTCCACCGCCCCTTGTATTCGAGTTTTTCCTTATCAAACTCACCGTAGCCGTAGTTAACCGAGTAGTTGGCAGTCAGGCTCCATGGGAAACTCCAATGCTCGTAACCTCCGTTACTGCCTTGAGAGGGTGAAACGTCGGAGCCGCTTCCATCGCGGTTGGAATTGCCGGAACCGGATTTCTTGCGACGAAAGGTGTCGTTGTTGATAGTATAGGAAAACGAGGTGCCGGTGCTTGCCAAGCGTCCCCAACCACCACCGTGGAACAAGCGCAACTTGTTGATGCGAACAGGATTACCGGCTTCGTTTAATGCGTATTTATACACGTCCCACGTTGCGCTCAAGTTCAAGTTGAAACCTCGGGTGAGGCGGAGCATCACCGTGGTGTTCAAATTGGACCAACGCAGCGAGTCGGCTGCCATATTGTAACTTTGTTGCAGCGTGAGATTCTCAATGAGCGAGATCTTCTTGTATCCGGTACTGTCCGACTCGCTGCGAACCTTGGCTTCAAGGTTGTTGGCAACGGATATATTCAAGATGCCGCTCTTGCCACTACCGACCGTGCCGACGACACCGTGAGAGAAATAGTTATACTTGCGCTCACGGAGCACTCCGTCGGCATCGGTGTAACTGTATCTGCCCCAATAACCCCAAAAGGGAGCACCGAAGTCGGGCGCCGCGCTAAAGGTGATAGTGGGAGTGATGACGTGACGTATCATTTGTAACTTGTTGCCGAGGATTTTCAACGGTTTGAAGAAGCCGTAGAGTTTGGTACTCAACGACAAGGAGACATTGAAGTCGAACACGTTGTAGAAGTTATAGGTGGTATCGGCGACCTCGGCACTGGCATTGGGATCCCATTGACGCCTTATCTTGCTAGTATACATGCGGTCGTTGAGATTGATGCCGGGCGTGACATTAAAATACTTGAACACATTGAAGGTCGCGCTGATGGGCACACTGTGGCTCATGCCATTGCGCCAATCTTTAACCAAGTTTTTCTTGAAAAATTCGTTCTGCTTGGCTGTCAACGAATTTTGAAACCGACCGCTGTAACTGATCTTGATTTTCTCATACCAACGCTCATCACCGACTGCATTTTTGCGCTTGAACGGCGCGGTCTGTGCCATGGTGATGGTGATATTGGGAAATGACACGTTGAGCGTCGAGTCGGCTGTACGCTGCGACACACTTGCCGTGGTGTTGATGTTCCACTTGGATCCTAACTTGTAGGCAAGGTTCACCGTGCTACTCTTGGTATTCTCGGTGAAAGCGTTGGTGTAATAGGTGTCGAGGTTGTTACGCGAATATCCGCTTGTGGCGAAGTTCACGCTCGCGCTGAAGGTGAGTGCCGGATTAGCCTTGGAATCTTGGCTATGGCTCCATTGCACCTGAAAGTTGTGCATCTTGCTATAATCGGGATCGCCCTTGCTGCCGGTAATGGTGGTCAGATAGTTGACGCTGAAATTACCACGAAATTTGTAGCGTTTCACATAGTTGCTCTGCGCCGAAAGACCCCATGACCCACGAGTGTAAATCTCGCCGGTTAACGCGAGGTCAACGTAGTCGCTCAAGGCAAAGTAATAACCGCCGTTGCGCAAGTAAAAACCGCGATTGTAGTCCTCGCCGAATGTGGGCACCAAAATTCCGCTGTGATATTTTTCGCTGAAAGGGAAGTAACCGAAAGGAACAGCGATAGGCAAGGGCAAGTCTTCAAGCACCATGTATGCCGGACCGGTAACCACGTCTTTCTTAGGTCTCACCTTGGCACGGGTCATTTGGAAGTAAAAATGCGGGTGATCATGGTTGTCACAGGTCGTGTATTTGCCGTCCTGAATGTAGTATTGGTCGTCTTCCATTTTTTTTGTCACCCCACCGGTGAGGTAACCCTCGCCTTGCTCGGTGACAATGCCGGTGATATACCCCCTCTTGGTCTTGAAGTTATAACTCATCTCGCTCGAACCGTACTCACCGCTCGAGTCCTTAAATACCGGTGTTCCCGCCATTTCTCCTATGCTATCGGGCGCACCGACAGCCCGCACCACACTGCTATCCATGTTCATTGTGATGCGCTCGGCACTCATGTCGATGTCGCCATACTTGATCTTGCTGTCGCCGAACATGCGTGCCAAGGTCTTGCCATATAGCACGATGGAGTCGGTGGCGGCGAATTGTACGGGATTGTCGAGGTCGACTTTCTCACGACGAAAGCGCACCGGTATGTCGCGTGGCACAAGGGCGACCGTGTCGACTGCCGGCACACTATCGGGTGCGACAGTGTCTTGTGGCACTTGAGAGACCGGCACGACGACTTGAGCCTTACCACGGGTAGGTACAATCGCCACCAGTGCGATAAGGCACATCACAAGCCTGATGTATCGTCGAGCAAGCATTACCACGTTGATTAAGGGGCTCCGAACAGGACATTCATTGCATCAAAACGTGCGAGGGTTTCGTCGCCGAATTTTGCCAATTTCGAGCGCGCCTCGTCCACGGTGCGAGCGGTATCTCCCACATGAGTTTTAGAGAAGAACTTGTCGGCATAGCACACGACTTGCTCCTCAATTGTCACAGGCAACATGTCGCGGTGAGGCAAAGGCAGTTGCTGCAGCACGATGTCGCGCGCGGTGAGTCCGGCACCGGTGTGACGTTCGCACACGAGGGCATGACGATATAACCCGAGCGACTCGAGTATCGCGCGCCCTGCCACACCGTGACGAATGTACGGCTCACTGCCGTGACAGTGTATTGACGGAGCATCAACACGCACGATACCTATATCGTGCAACATCGCCGCCTCGTACACGAAGTCCACATCAACCGGCACACCACGACCGACCAACCGCTCACTCAAGTCGACAGCCAACGTCGCCACTTGACGGCTATGCCCCGTCAGCACGTCGTATAAGGGGCTATCGGTCGGGCAATAACGCCCTATCAATTCCAGGCAGTCAATCATCACAATTCCGTCATCCACCCGTGAGTGTCGGGGACCTCACCACGCTGTATCGCCTGCAAGCGATGATACAACTCGGTGGTCACGGGACCCGGATTGCCATCTTTGGAGATCACATAACTGATGCCACGATCTATATCGTCAATCTGCGAGATAGGTGCCGCTACTGCCGCTGTTCCACACTCGGCAGCCTCATCAACCTCGGCGAGTTCTTCGACAGGAATGGGACGACACTCCACCTCGAGTCCCATGTCACGCGCGATTTGCTGTAAACTGGCATTGGTCACGCTTGGCAAGATGCTGTTGCTCTTGGGAGTGATATATTTGTTCCCCTTGATGGCAAAGAAATTGGCAGGGCCACACTCGTCGAGATACAGTTTCTCCTTTGGGTCAAGGAATAGCACGGCCGAGTAACCGGCTTGCTTGGCACGCGCGGTAGCAACGAGTCCTCCGGCATAGTTACCCCCCACTTTCCAACGCCCGGTACCACAGGGAGCCGCCCTGTCATACTCACGATATATCGCCACCTTAGTCGGCTTGAAACCGTCTTTGAAGTAGGGACCGACGGGCGTGACGAATATCAAGAACATATAGTCGGTGGCGGGACGCACGCCCACTTGCGGCGAGATGCCTATCTCGAGCGGACGCAAATACAAGGAACTGCCGGTGCCATAGGGCGGAATAAAACGCTCGTTGAGTTTCACTACCTTACGAGCCATCTCGATGAACAACTCCTCCGGTATGGGTTCCATCATGATACCGAGCGCGCTGCTGTGAATGCGACGCGCGTTTTCTTCGATGCGAAACAAGCGCACCTTGCCGTCAACCCCACAGAATGCCTTTTGTCCCTCAAAGATGTCTTGACCGTAGTGCAGACACGTTGCCGCCATGTGAATGGTGAGCATCTCGTCATCGTGGACCTCAATATCACCCCATGCGCCGTCGGTGAAGACACAACGCACGTTATAGTCGGTCTTGTGGTAACCGAAGGGCAAGCGATTCCAATCAATGTTCTCGTTCATTGCCATTGTCACTGTTTTTTAGTGGTTTTTAATATGCAAAGTTACTTCAATTTCCATTATGGCACAACACCCTAACGGGCAAATGTAGGCTACCGAGTCAACTTTAACACTTTTTGTCTATCAACGACATCGGCACGACACAAGCGGAGAACACAAGCAAAGCCTCGCGTCAAAACGTGACACGAGGCTTGTATGAGTCTTGGCACAACCATGCCAAGCAGCGGTCTAAAAAATCACTTGTAGACCGAGTCGCTCACCGTGAGGCTATAACGCCCCTTGGCGCGACGACGAGCCAACACCTTGCGGCCATCGGCTGTCTTCATGCGCTGACGAAAACCGTGCTTATTGGCTTTCTTGCGGTTGGAAGGTTGAAAAGTTCTTTTCATCGCGATATATATTTATTGTTGATTTCTATTGCTCGCGCAAAATGCGGTTGCAAAGGTACAACATTTTTTTGAATTAACAAAACGATTTTTAATTTCCAACTGCATTTCCGTGGGTTACGCTACGCTCCACCCGACGGTTTCCTATATGCTCGCCCTCGCGGGCGGACTGACGATAATAGACGTTATATTTTACCCATTTTACAGGAAATGTTATGAGTTACGCGTTTTTTTTGTAACTTTGTAGGTTGAACGAAAAAGAAGTTATTATGCGCAACTTGATATTATCGATGTGTGTCATCGCGACACTAAACGCAACAGCATTGACGGTGACTAGCACACCCGGCGAATTGCATAACATTATCACCGGCGATTTGTCGGCAGTCACCGAACTCACCATCACCGGGGAGATGGACGCACGGGATTTTCGCTTTATTGCCGACTCTCTAAATCAAATCACCGATGTGGACTTGAGTGCCACGCGCATAACAGCATTCACTAACACTTCGGTGCCCACATTGGGGCGTGTATTTCAATTCGCTGCCGACGAGTTGCCCACGTTGTCATTCATGTGCAAACCCATTAAGCACATCGCTCTTCCTGTCACATTGCGCACTGTGGGCGAGGCGGCTTTCACGGGTTGCACCGCGCTCGAGGTCATTGATTGGTCGACCACGCTCGACAGCATTGCACCCTACGCCTTTGCCGGTTGTGAAGCCTTGACCGAAATCACATTACCGTCCGCACTCACCGCGCTGGGGCATAACGCCTTTGCCTACTGCACATCGCTGACGAGCGTGAAAGTGGGCGACGAAGCCAAGTTGAGCCATGTCGGAGAGTGCGCATTTGTCGACTGCTGTCTGCTCAACGAGGTCAACCTCGGCGACAACATCAGCGAAATCGGCGAGGGCGCGTTTGCCAACACTGCAATCTCGACATTAGACCTGTCGAACCTTAATAACCTGAAAGTCGTCAATGGGTGGATAGCAAGCGGGAGCCCGGTGGAAGCGGTCGTCCTGCCGGCGACTGTCACGACAATAGCCGAGGGCGCATTGCTCGGTACTAAAGACATCGCGCAACTCACCTTGCCGGCGACTGTAGGCTACATAGGCGACCTCGCCATGGCAGGCATGACCGGACTGACCGAATTAACAGCCGAGCCCGAGACCGTTCCCGAATTGGGCGAACAAGTGTGGTTCGGTGTCAATCAACCGGGCGTGACGCTGCGCGTTCCGCCTCTTGCAAAAATCGATTATCAAGAAGCACTGCAATGGCAAGAGTTTAACATAGTTTCCAACTTGCTTAAGGGCGATATTAACCTTGACGGCGCGATTAATGTTGCCGATGTCAATGTCATCTTGAACATAATTCTTAACGAGGGAACCGATGATGAGGACTTGTTCTCGCGTGCCGATGTGAACGAAGACTCAAAGGTGAACGTGGGCGATGTCAACTCGGTTCTCAACATCATCTTACAACAACGTGTGCGCCGACGTGCATCACACCGATAACATGGGGAAAAACAAATTGCGTAAGTTTGCCGAAATGGAAACATTGGACTGTGTGTTTCAATTTCCTTACGGCACATTGCACGAGGGCGGATGCCCGCTGCGCGGACGGTGGCGCGAAATATACTTTAAAAACGATAATCCGCTCGTACTCGAATTGGGGTGTGGCAAGGGCGAATATGCCGTCGGTATGGGTCAGCACTACCGTGACATCAATTTTATAGGCGTGGACATCAAGGGGGCGCGTATGTACACGGGTGCCAAGTGGGTCGAGGCAATGAACTTGACAAATGTGGCTTTTCTTCGCACCGATATTGACTTGATAGAGTATATGTTCGCTGCCGGCGAGGTCGACGAGTTGTGGCTCACCTTTCCCGACCCGCAGATGAAAAAAGTTAACAAGCGGCTCACAGGCACCCGTTTTCTCGACCGCTATCGCCGCGTGCTCACCGATGGTGGCATCGTGCACCTCAAGACCGACAGCCCGTTCCTGTACACCTACACGCGCGAAGTAATCAGGCTCAATCAATTACCTTTACATGCCGACATCAGCGATGTGCACGGCGATGCCACGAGGGGTACTCTCCCACCCGACCTCGCGACACTCGACACGATCAAGACCTATTACGAGCACCAATGGATGAGTCGCGGTTTGACTATCAAATACCTTGAATTCAGCCTACCCCACGACATCGCCCTCGTTGAACCCGACATAGAAATTGAGTTTGATACTTACCGCAGTTTTCACCGCGGTCACGTGCAGACGGATAACCCGTAAACAATAATGATGATATATCCCAAATTAATCATAGAGGCACTGAACACGGTGCGTTACCCGGGTAGCGGAAAGAGCATCGTGGAGATGGGCATGGTGGGCGATGACATACGCATCGCCGGCAACCGCGTGAGTTTGTCGTTGCACTTCGACAAACCCACCGACCCATTCATCAAGAGCGTGGTGCGCGCTGCCGAAGCGGCAATCACGTCACGCGTCGGCAACGATGTGGAAATCGCCGGTAACATCGCCGTCGTGACGCGCGAACTGCCCACCGAGGTGGCACGCCCCGTCTTGCCCGGTGTAAAAAACATCATCGGTGTCAGCAGTGGCAAGGGCGGCGTGGGCAAGAGCACGATAGCGACCAACCTCGCCGTGTCGCTCGCCGCACAGGGCTACAGCGTAGGACTGCTCGATGCCGACATTTTCGGTCCCAGTGTACCCAAGATGTTCGGCATTGAGGACGAACAGTTGTACATACGGCATGACGACGAGGGGCACAACCTGATCATTCCCATCGAGAGATACGGCGTGAAGGTGTTGTCGATAGGTTTTGTCGTCGACAAGGAGAAAGCCGTGTTGTGGCGTGGAGCGATGGCGAGCAACGCACTCAAGCAACTCATCACCGAGGGTGATTGGGGCGAATTGGATTACTTCATCATTGATATGCCCCCCGGCACGAGCGACATTCACCTCACGTTGGTACAAACGCTCGCAATCACAGGTGCGGTTGTGGTGACTACGCCCCAGCAGGTGGCACTTGCCGATGCGCGCAAGGGTGTAGCCATGTTTATGGGTCAGCAGGTTAACGTGCCCGTGCTCGGTATCGTGGAAAACATGTCGTGGTTCACGCCGGCTTCTCACCCCGACGAGCATTATTACATCTTCGGACACGACGGCGGCAAGGAACTTGCCGAGGCACTCAACGTGCCGCTGTTGGGGCAAGTTCCACTCGTGGCAAGCATCTGTCGCAGTGGCGATGACGGGGTGCCCGTCGTGCTGCAAAACAGCATCAGCGGCGAGGCATTTCACGCCCTCGCGCGCGCCGTTGTCAATGCCGTTGATAATCGCAACGCCACGCTGCCACCGACACGACGCGTGAACACACATTGAAGTCAACCACATCGTTAACGACTATTATATCATTTAAACAACAACTCTATATGAAACAGTTTATTTACACCTTGATTGCTGCCGTGATGTTGAGCGCATGCTCCTCGGTACCCATTACGGGGCGCAAGCAGTTGAATTTGGTCAACGACAGCGAAGTGTTGCAGTCCAGCCTGACGAGCTACACCTCATTCATGAAGACAGCCACTGTCAGCACCCAAAAGACACAAAGTACCCAAGTGACACGCGTGGGCAAGAAAATCGCCGCTGCAACCGAGGCTTATCTGCGCAGCAACGGCATGGAAAGTGAAATCAGCAATTTCGCTTGGGAGTTCAACCTCGTCAAGAGCGACGAGGTTAACGCGTGGTGTATGCCGGGTGGCAAAATCGTGGTATACGAGGGCATTATGAATTTGGTGAGCAGCGATGATGAACTTGCCGTTGTCATGGGGCATGAGGTGGCTCACGCCCTCGCCAAGCACAGCAACGAGCGTATGAGCCAACAGGTGTTGGCACAATACGGAGCCGCAGCGGTGAGCGTCGCCACGTCGGGCAAGAGTTATGCCACACAACAAATCGCTCAACAGGTCTACGGACTGGGAGCACAATATGGTGTAATGCAACCCTTCTCGCGCAAACACGAGAGCGAGGCCGACCAAATCGGACTCATACTGATGACCATGGCGGGTTACAACCCCGACTCGGCAGTGACATTTTGGCAAAAAATGGCTGCCAACAGCAGCAATTCGACACCCGAGTTCCTCAGTTCGCACCCCAGTCACTCAACTCGCATCGCCGACATCAAGAAGTGGCTGCCCGACGTAAAGAGCAAGTATGCCAAGTAAATCTCATTGAGAGAGTTTGAATACTGACACACACTTTACAGTCCCATTATTCACCCTGCTTAAACAATGAAAATTACTGCAATGATTATCTTGAGCGCCGCCGCCCTCACCGCGGCAGCACAGGCACCGGTTGGTGGTATCAGCCGCGCCGACATGAACCTCACCGTCAACCCGGGCGATGACTTCTACGAGTACGCCGGCGGCGGCTGGATGAAGGCTAACCCCCTCAAACCCGAGTACTCGAGTTTCGGAGTGTTTGACGTTTTACACGAGAACAGCCTCGAACAACTCAAACAGTTATTCGCCGACCTCGCTACCGAGCATCACGAACCCGGCACGGTAGGTCAAAAGGTGACCGACTTGTACGCACTCGCAATGGACAGCACCCGCTTGAACAACGAGGGCGCGCAACCCATTCAAGACGACATCAACACCATTCGCGCGTTCAAACGTGACAAACGTGATGTCAACACGCTCACGGCATTTCTCGCCGAGCAGCACTTGAGCAACGGCAACCCGTTCTTCGGCATCGGTGTCGACTGCGACCTCAAGCGCAGCGACCTCAACGTGCTGTGGGTCAGCGCAGGAACGAGCGGTCTGCCCGATCGCGACTACTACCTCAACACCGATGAGGATAGCCGTAAGATACAACAACAATATCGCGACTTCCTCGCCAATATGTTCACCCTAATCGCCGGATACGGCACGCGCGATGCCAAGCGCGCCGCCAAGACGGTCTACGACATCGAGTACCGCTTTGCCGAGGTCAAGATGGATCGCGCCGAAGCTCGCGACTACAACAAGTTGTATAACTTGCGCACCGTCGAGCAGTTGCAACAGGATTATCCCGCCATCAACTGGACTCTTTACTTCGAGCGCATGGGTGTCACCGACTTGTCCACCATCATCTTGACCGAGCCGGCAGTAATGGCTGCTGCCAACGAGTTCATGCTCACGCTCACCGATGTACAAATGCGCGACTACCTCGTCAACGAACTCATCACGAGCAACACGGGGTACTTGAGCGACGAGATTGGCGATGCCTCATTCGATTTCTACGGTCGCACCCTTCGCGGTCAACAAGAACGCCGCCCGCGCTGGAAACGTGCTATGGGCATTCCCAACGGTCTGCTGGGCGAGGCAGTGGGCGAACTGTATGTTGCCCGCCACTTCGCCGGAGACAGCAAACAGCGCATGCTCACCCTGATAGGTAACCTGCGCAAGGCACTCGCCTCGCACATCGCCTCTCTCACATGGATGAGCGACAGCACCAAGGTCAATGCCTTGGTCAAACTCAACACCTTCCGCCCCATGATAGGTTACCCCGACAAGTGGCGCGACTACAGCGGACTGAATGTTGACCCGACGTTGTCACTGTATGCCAACATCAAGGCGGCACGCATCTTCGAGACACGTCGCAACCTCGACAAGTGTGGCAAGCAGGTCGACCCCGATGAGTGGGGCATGACACCACAAACGGTTAACGCCTACTACGACCCGACCAAGAATGTTATTTGCTTCCCGGCTGCGATATTACAACCGCCGTTCTTCGATGTCAATGCCGACGACGCGTCCAACTACGGCGCAATTGGTGTGGTCATCGGTCACGAGATGACCCACGGCTTCGACGATCAAGGACGCATGTTCGATGCCGACGGCAACATGACCGACTGGTGGACTGCCGATGATGCCGAACGCTTCACAACGGCAGCCGAATGCCTTGCAGCACAGTTTGACGACATCGTTGTTGTCGGCGACACCCATGCTAACGGACACCTCACCCTGGGTGAGAACATCGCCGACCAGGGCGGACTGCGCATCGCGTTCGACGCTTTCCGCACCACACAACAGTACAAGCAGGGCGAGACGCTTGACGGCTTCACGCCGGCACAACGTTTTTACTTGAGTTACGGTCGCATTTGGGCGGAGAACTCCACCAACGAGGCTATCTTCCAGCAGACCAAGAGTGACCCGCACTCGATAGGTCGCTATCGCGTCAACGCGACACTGCGTAACATCGACACGTTCTTCGATGCCTTCGGCATCGGCGAGGGCGATGCCATGTGGTTGGAACCCGACCGGCGAGCCGTCATCTGGTAACGCACTACCGGTATAAACGAATGAGGGGGGAGCGATGCTCCCCCCTCATTCGTTTACAAAGTCAATGTTTCGCCCCTATCGGCGAGTTGAAAGCATCACGTCAACCACACGCGCCGCGTCATCGTCACTCACCCACGGACCGCTAGGCAAGCACAAACCCATCGAGAACAAACGCTCGCTGACACCGTTAACGAGTGCCGGAGCACCGGCAAACACCGGTTGGGTGTGCATGGGCTTCCACAACGGACGCGACTCAATGTCGGCGGCAGCCAGTGCCTCCATGACACGCTCACAATCGGTTCCCGATGTCACGGGATCGATTAGGACGGTATTGAGCCAACAGTTACTGTCGAAACGTTCGTCGGGATTGACATGAACAGTAATACCCTCAACGTCCTTGAGCAACGACACATACACGTCGCACAAGTGACGATGATGCGCCAAGTGCTCGTCGAGAATAGTCATCTGTCCCCTACCGATGCCGGCACATATATTGCTCATGCGGTAGTTGTAACCAATCTCTTTATGCAGATAATACGGTACCGGCTCACGCGACTGAGTGGCAAAAAACAGCGTGCGACGTGCCGTCTCGTCATCGGGACAAATCAACGCGCCACCGCCACTGGTGGTAATCATCTTGTTGCCGTTGAAACTCATGATACCGAATCTGCCTATCGTGCCAACGACGCGCCCTTTCCAACGCGACCCGAAGCCCTCGGCACTATCCTCAATCACCGGAATTTCGTAACGGTTGGCAACCTCCATAATATCATCGATGTATGCCGGCATACCGTACAAATAAACCGGCACAATCGCCTTGGGTTTGCGCCCTGTCACCGCAATGCGCTGTTTGATGGCGTCCTCCAGCAAATTGGCATCCATGTTCCACGACCGCTCTTCGCTATCGACAAACACCGGCGTTGCACCTTGATAAAC
Source organism: uncultured Porphyromonadaceae bacterium (assembly GCA_937901905.1). Classification (GTDB taxonomy): domain Bacteria; phylum Bacteroidota; class Bacteroidia; order Bacteroidales; family Muribaculaceae; genus Sodaliphilus. Next base: position 19,708 of record CALDIF010000063.1, read on the forward strand.
AATGGGATTGGCACTGGCACTGAAGGTCATCGATTGGCAAATCACCTCATCGCCACGCGTCACCCCAAGGTTCACCATCGCGAGGTGTATCGCTGCCGTTCCGCTCGAGAGAGCGACCACTCGCTTGCCCTCACCACACATCGCCTCAAGATCCTTCTCAAACGCGTTCACGTTAGGACCCAGTGGCACGACCCAATTGGTGTCGAATGCCTCCTGAATGTACTGCATCTCGTTGCCGCTCATGTGAGCCAAGCACAATAACACTTTTGCCATATATACTGATTTATTGTTCCCGTATCTGATGTTTTAGGACATCGGATACTTGAAATTTAGAATTTATAGACGATAAATATATTCATGAACTCAGTTATGTCCGTTGAACGCCTCCATCGTTGCATGACCCTCCTGCGAAATGCCGTCTCGCTTGAGCACCTTCCCTATTGTGATAAGCACGATGCGCACATCGGTCATGAACGTACAGTGATCCACATACCACACGTCCAACTTAAACTTCTCGGTCCACGAAATCGCGTTGCGCCCATGGCACTGTGCCCAACCGCTAATGCCGGGACGCACCTCGTGTCGGCGAGCCTGTTCAGTGCTGTACAGTGGCAAATATTTCGCCAATAGCGGTCGGGGACCTATCAGCGACATGTCCCCCTTGAGCACATTGAGCAACTGCGGCAACTCGTCAATAGATGTAGAGCGCACGAAACGACCCGCCGATGTCAGGCGAACCTCGTCGGGCAACAGGTTGCCGTCGGCATCGCGTTCGTCGGTCATCGTTTTGAACTTGATTATCTTGAAAATCTTGGCGTTTAGTCCGGGGCGTTCCTGCAAGAAAAACGCGCCTGCCCCCTTGTTGGCGAAGTGCAACCACACCGTTACAACAAGCAACAACGGCGACAGCACCACCAGTGCCGCCAACGCCACAACAAAGTCCACCACCCTCTTGAAAAATCGCCTGTACATAATTATCTGACCGGGCCACCCAGCGTATTCCACCTAACAAGACGATCCATTAGAAAAACGCCGTCCCAAGGCATTTCAAAATTAAGCATACGACCAATTAACGGCAACCTCATTACACCTCGTTTTGTGGCTTCAAGAGCAAACAATCGGGCTCGTTCGTCCGGAGCCGCGATGCCAACCGTTTGAATGTTTTCGTCTATATGCTCCAGGCTATCATCAATAGACTTAACCTTATGCACAAACAATACTCGTGAATATACCGGAGCGTCTAACTCGTCCAAGTCATCAAGCAAAACAGTCCACGACATTGAGTCACTCCCTAAAACAGTCCCTTTGAAATCATAAATTCCTCGGGTTGCGTGAACTTGTGACACTTGTTCCACACTCATGGGAGGTTTGGGCAGTTGTATCTCAGTCTTAATCATCGCGTCTCCAAGTGCTGAGGCAAAATCCTCTACCGACACGAGACCTCCGTCTTCGACATATAAATTGTGAGGTGAAGCGCAACCCGTTTGATCAAACACCGAGACATCGACAGCAACACGCCTTGCAAGTTTCTTTACGGCTTGCGTTGAAGACAGTTCTTCTCGAGCAATTACAGCAAACGATAATTTCGGTCCGAAAATCACAGTTTCGGCATCATAACGTGCGGGATAACCTGTTACCGTTTCAACAGCCTCACGCCCGCCCCAAGCGATGCGCACATCGGCCGCCTTGGACATTTCTTCGCCTATTTTTACCGAATTACGATCAAAGTACACGACACTAATCGTCTTGAGTAAATCATCACCACTGATAGTGTAACCTGACGATGTCGTATATTCGACACCACGGAATGCACCGAGAATATCTGCGAAAACGCCATCATCTCTTGAGGAGATCTTCAATAAGTTCACATTTTTAGCGATCACACTTTGCACAAGAGCAAACATGCCTAAGATTTGGACATTGCCGGCAAGCCAATGACAAACCAGTCCGCGTGCATGGGCATGCAATAAGTGCTTGTCGCTATCGGGAAATGGCATGAAGTCATCAAGGTAGCCCATATTACCTCGCAGACCGGTTGTAACCACCGATGTCAAGTGCTTTTCATCACACCATGATGAGAGGAACAACAAACCACGGTCTTTAATCCTCTGCAAATGCGGATCGGTTGCCCAGCGACTTGCCACCTTGCCGATTAGGCCAATAATAGCATCTGCCGGCTGCATGGACAACCATTGCCGGCGCTCACGCAATGCGGCAATGATTTCTTGTAACTGAGCGAGCGGCTCGGTTGCAGTCACGTCACCACTATGCATCACCACATTGAGGGTACTTTCATTATTGCTTTGCTCTTGTTTTCGTACAAAAGTGAGTTTTTGAGATAAAATATCGCCACAACCGCGCACCTCAGCCTTTTTCATACGACCTACAACTTTGAAACGTGTACCCGTTAACCCACTGCTACAACTCCCCGCATCAATTAATCCGAGGTCATCGGTAAGGACTGCGTTGCCGGGATAAGAATGAGGAAGGGGTGTCACGAACTCCAACAACCCCACCTGTCCCGGCGGCAACACTTCATGCGTTATTGAATCACGCACTAACACTCTGACATAATTCGACGTGTGCTTCCAACCACATTCACAGTCAGGATAATTTAATCCCATCTGCTCGGTAAACCCGTATATATCAATAACATCTGACGGCAATATACCGAAGCAAGACGACAAACGTTCGTTGAATAAAGCCTTATCTATTTTCTCACTTTCCAACTTCTTCCATCCTCCAATGTGTATCACCTTTGAGCCTTCAGGTAAGGAGATTGTTACCCCTGCCGACTCAATTGACTGCAACACATGTTGATAAAGTATATAAGTAAAGCCGAACACCACAACAGGTTTAGACGGATCAAGGTGCGCTACATAGTCTACTATGCCTTGGACATCAAAATAGGATACTCCATGCTTGTCTGCTTTAAGAAAATATCCCATCTTACTCGCGAACCTCAAATAACCGGTCACGGCAGCAAATCGCGCGCCCAACAGACGACGGTCAGCACCGCGCGGGTCAATATCCATCACCAGGAACGGCTTGCGCTCTGCCCCGATAAACTGCCCAACCACACGCAACATCGCACGCGCCTGGCGTTTGGCAGTAATTTTATCGACCATGATTGTGCTAGGCACACCGGATGTTGCTGAAGATTGCAAAGTGAGAGTCAAGTCTTCCTTTGGAACGGAGCGTAATTTGAAGCCTAACTCCTTGAATACACTTACCGACACCGGCGGTATTTGTTCGATCTCAAACGACCGATGCGGATCAAATCCCTTACGATCCAAGAATTGGCGATACATCTCGTTGTGTTCATAGTGAAACACCAACTCCTCTTGCAAGGCACTCATATATAATGCCTCGGCGGCAGTGTTCTGCTCATAAGGTTGTAATGTCAACAAATCATCGGTCAACATATTTCACAATTACTATGATAGATTTCACTAACGTTTCATTTATCGGCAAGAGCCAAGCGTTGCAATTTACCGCTTGATGTGCGTGGCAGCTCATCTATCGTTTCGATAGCGACAGGCACTTTATAGTTTTCCAATCGTTGGGATAATAATCGCTTAATCGCTTCAAAGTCAAGTGGCGTGGAGCATACGACAAAAGCCTTTACCACTTCACCTAACACATCATCATGCATAGCAACGGCAATACTTTCCTTGATGCCGTCAATCTCATTCAATGCCTCCTCGACCTCTAACGGACTGACTTTCTTACCTCCAACGTTGATTATCTCCTTCTTGCGGCTGACAAGGTGAAGATAATCATCTTTGTCAAGGTACCCCCAATCTCCGGTCTTGAAGTAATCTCCACAGCAATCAAGCAAAAACTCATCTTGCGATTGTTCCCAATATCCGACACAAACATGAGCCCCCTTCACACAAACCTCACCATCAATACCGGCAGGGAGCATATTTCCGGTTTCATCGATGATTGAGATGTCAACACCGGGCGATGCTTTACCGGCACTTGTCAAATGGTCCTCCTCATCGTGAAAACTGATAAATGCGCTTCGAGACGCCTCTGTCAAGCCATAGTGCATACAAATGTGGGTTGTAGGCAATAAGCGCATTAACAATCGTTTGTCATCTTCGCTCATGAACGCGCTCCCTATTTCAATATACCGCAAGCGGTCGGCATATTGAGCAATGCGCTCGCCACTCATCTTTTTAATATATGCCCAACCGGCAGGAACCATGCCGAACCCTGTCACATGATATTCTTCAAGGGCGGCATAGAATTTCTTCATGCTCGCGAAACTCCCGAGCAACACAATAGTACCTCCGGCAATAAGGGTGCACCGCAGACGCCCCAATCCGAAAGAATGACTCACCGGTAACGCCAATAATTCCACATCATCGGCAGTGTTGCCTATAAACTCATTTATGCTATGAGCAGCCGCCATTTGGTTTGAATGGGTCAGCATCACCCCCTTTGGCAACCCCGTTGTCCCTGTGGTGAATAATAAATCGGCAATGTCATTTTCATCGGGCATCTTCACTTGTTCACTCTCACCTTCCTCAATCGCCGAAAACGGAACAACCTCAATGCCGTCACCATGATGCAATTCCCCTATCACAAGGCGAGGTTTCGCGACATCTATGATACGGGCAAGTCGAGTTGCATTTGTCTCACTGTCAACAGGTACACATACCAGCCCTGCCAGATGCGCTCCGCAATAAGTGTAGACGAAACCAATCTGCTTCGTAGCCGACACGATGATGCGGTCGCCACGCTCGGCACGTTGTGACAACCACAAGGAGGTCGACTTAATACGCGCCCACAAGTCACCGTAACTAACCCTTTTTTTGCCTTCAATCAATGCAATTTTGTAGGGGTCAGATAAGGCGTGATCACGTATGTAATGTTCAAGAGTAATCAAGCCAATTTTTCTTCAACAGCCTTTACAATGTCATTGACATCTTCAAGTTCCATCATTTCTTCGGGCTCGAAACTAATATCAAATGCTTCCTCCACATTGTTGAGGATTGACAGATGCCCCATCGAATCCCAAGCGGGAAAATCACCTACTGTACTGTCACCATTCACTTCACTGCGGTCAACCTCACAGGTCTCGGCCACAATCTCAATAATTTTGTCTAATATATCCATGATTAATCCGGTTTGTTATCTGTAAGTTCTTTCATTATAGTCCGTACTATTTGCTCAACAGTCAAGCCTGCTTGCTCCAATAGATAATTGTAACTGCCCACCTGTAAGAAGCGATCGTCCACTCCTATCGTTAATAATCGTGGTTGCGGACAAGTGTTTATCAAAACTTCGGCCATCGCACTGCCCAAACCTCCAATAACGCTATGCTCCTCTATTGTAACCGCCAAACGGGCTCGACAGTTCACGATACTATCATCAATGGGCTTGATAGTGTGCATATTCACCACATTTGCATTAACGCCCCGGGCTGACAAATCATCGGCAACCTGTAGTGCCACATGAACCATACTGCCGGTCGCGATAATCTGTACGTCATCTCCGTCCATAAGTTGATGTGCCTTGCCGATGATAAATTTGTAAGGCTCATTATAAACAACAGGAGAACCCAGGCCGGCATTAAGACGTATATACACGGGACCGGGGCTTGATATAGCCGCCGTCAATGTCATTATCGCCTCATAAGCATCGCAGGGCGAGACAACTGTCATACCCGGTATGGTACGCATTAAAGCCATGTCTTCAATCGCAAAATGAGTATTTCCCATATATTGCAACGACAATCCGGCACCGATGCCGACAAGGATAATCCTCCCGTTCATGTATCCTGCGAATTGCCTTACTTGCTCAAATGCCCTCATCGAAATAAAACATGCTTGAGCGACACAAACGGGCACGTAACCCTCATCTGCCAATCCGGCAGCAATACCTATCATGTTTTGTTCGGCAATGCCCACATTGATGAATCGGTCGGGATATGACGCTTTGAACTTGTCAAGCCCCGCCGGGGTTGACATGTCGGCAGATAATACTATAATATCATCACGTTCGGCAGCGAGACTCATCAAACCCACTCCAAACATACTGCCCGCCATTCCGAGCATTGACAACAACTTTGTATTCGGTTTTTCAGTCTCCATAAGAGGTAATTATTTCATCTACCGCTTGTTGATATTTCTTACGAGTCATTGTACACTGGTGAGACAACTTGTTGTGTTGGAGAAACGATATGCCATTCGCTTTAACTGTATTAGCGACTATCGCACGGGGCGTTGCACCTCGTTTGGGCAATTCATCCAACAGCAATTCAATGGAATGACCATTAATCACCGAGACATCATAACCGAAAGATCTCAGTTTCTCGTCTATTGCAGGCAAACTCATTACCTCCTCGGTCGGACCGTCAAGTTGATATCCGTTTTTATCAACAATAATTGTAACATTATTAAGACCAAAATGAACTATGGACATTAATGCTTCCCAAACAATGCCCTCATTCATCTCTCCATCGCCCACGACCACATAGATGTGATTGGAATAGTTGCGTTTGCGACAAGCCAATGCAACTCCCACAGCATAGGAAATTCCCAGACCGAGACTGCCACCTGAAAACTCAATACCTTTTGCCAAATTGCGATGCGGATGACCATGAAATTGAGTGCCGTCGGTCTCAAACGTTGCCAATTCGTCGGCAGTCAAAAAACCATTCTGCCACAACGCGGTGTATAGAGCCAACACACCATGACCTTTACTCAAGATAACACGGTCGCGAGACGGCTCGGACAGTGATGGAATATCCGCCACTGCATACAATGCCGCCATAATCTCCATCGCTGAGAAACCGCCGCCGATATGAGCTCCGAAACTTGTACTCAAAGCCATCTCAAGAGCCTTGAGTTTCATCTCCTTACATTGTGATTTCAACACACCTAAATCTGCCATAACGCTCACATGCCTCCATCAATGCGGATAACCTGACCTGTAATATATGAAGATTCATCACTCGCAAGGAATACCGCAAGATTAGCGACCTCCTCGGGAGTCCCTCTGCGATGCATTGATGCTCTATTTAAGAATTCCATTTGCGATTTCTCATCCATTTCTCCTCCCATTTGAGTATCTACCAGTCCCGGAGCAATGGCATTCACTCTAATGTTTAAAGGCGCAAGTTCACGAGCCGCGGTTCGCGTCAAAGCCAATAACGATGCTTTACTGCTGCCATAAGATGTCCAACCTGCCATATTGTCAATAGCAGCGACCGAACTCATGTTAATAATCACACCACTTCGATTGCGCATCATAGCCTTAGCCACCATTTGCATGATCAACACCTGTGAAAAAAAATTCACCTGGAAAACCTCTTTGAGCGTACTCATCGGAGTCATGAGCATCAATCCTCCGGCCGGCATTGCAGCATTGTTTACGAGGATATCAATTATCTTGCGTTCTTTAAGCAACTGCGTCATCGACTGCTTTACTATTGATTCGTTGCTTAAATCAATTGTAATGTGATCAATTATTACATCGTTGTCAATGGCTAAATTACGCATTAATGCTGTAAAACTCTCATCTACACTACGGGTCGCGCAAATCACATTGCACCCTTCGGAAGCAAACCGTTGCAGTATCGCTTTGCCGATACCACGATTACAACCCGTGATTAATGCCGTTTTTCCACTCAATCGTCCCATCTTACTCCACCTCAATTACAGGCAAACATATAATATGATCGGTGAACACATGCGCGGCACCCCATGATAAACCGGAACCGAAACCGCATAAAACCAACTCGTTTACTCCCGTTGACAACACCTCGCGCGCTTGAGAAACCATTGTCACCGGTATCGTGCAGGAACTGGTATTGCCATAAGATGGCATACTATACGGTACTTGAGCCTCGGTCAATTTCAATTTCTTGCGAATCTTCTCATCTATCATCTTATTCGCCTGATGGATAAACAAATAGTCTATCGCAGGCAAATCAATATCAAAATGCTCACAAAGTTGTTTGATACATTTACCGGGACGAGAGATTGCAAATGAAAACACGCTCATGCCATCCATTGCACATTGGGTCGCATTACGCTCAATACCTTCATCTATTTTGTGCATCTCCAACGACTCGGAAGTGGTCGGCTGACGCACTCCCATCTCACGACAGATGATAGCCTCATATCCGCTGCCGTCGCTTTGCAGATTAAACTGCATCGGACGCGCAGTCTCGTCATACTCGAGTAAGGTTGCACTGCCGGCATCGCCGTGCAACGCCCACACCGTCTTGTCACGATCGCTCTGATTCTTGCTCGTCATCTCACCGACTAATAACAAGGCGCGTCTGACTTGACCGGACTGCATGATTGATGATGCCACCGATAATCCGTACACATAGCCTGAGCACGCAAATGGCATATCAAGAGCAATACAGTCAACACTCAAGCCCAACTTATGCTGTAAAATATTCGCCGTATTAGGACAAATGTAGTAATCGCGCGATGTCGAAACAAACATAATCAAATCAACACGATTTCGTTCCCAACCCACTGCATCAAGCAGCCGATTGGCAGCAACCTCACACAAATCGGACAAGGTCATATCGGCAGGAGCGACGTGCGAACTCACAACACCGGTCACATTGGTGAAATTTTCTGCCTCAACAGGAGTAAAAAACGCTTGCTCGGCAGCAACTTTAACCATCTTAGGCACAGCCACAGCAACACCGCGGATTGCCACATTATTGATTGAAAGAAAAGCCATTTGATTTAATAAGCCGACTTAATTAACCGGCACCGACACACCGCCATCAACAATGAGCGAGTGACCGGTGACGAACGAGGACGCCTCACTCAACAAGAACACGATCGCACGCGCCACCTCCTCCGGTCTGCCGTAACGCTTGAGCAGATAATGCTCTTTGTTGCGCTCGTAGTCCTCCTGCGACACGCTCCCCTCGCCCGTGTTCATCGGCGTTTCTATCATGCCCGGGCATACAGCGTTACATCTTATCTGACGCGACGAAAAATCCACGGCACAGTAGTGGGCAAATGCGTTCACTGCCGATTTACTCATACCATAAACTGCATTCCCAACCGTGAATGATGCCACACCACTGATTGAGGCCGTAAACACATACGATGCCCCCTTGTTGAGTTTCTTCTTTTTGAATAAATTCCTCGCTAATTTGACATGTGACTTAAGATTAACGTCAAGCACATCGTCAAGCACATCGTCTTTAAGAAACTTGATGGGCACATTTCCGCGCGCAATGCCTGCATTGCTCACTACTCCATCAAGATTATCAACTACTCTTACAAGGCTGTCAAGTCCCTTATCAGTAGCAAGATCTGCCACTACCATGAGGTGTTGTTGTTCCTCGCTTCGATCTAACTCATCGCAAACTGCCTGCAGGCGCGACTCGTTACGACCGGTAACCACGACATTAGCCCCCAACAAGGCGCACTCTAACGCTGTCGCACGCCCAATCCCACTCGAAGCACCCGTGACGAGCACCCACTTGCCTGACAAACCGAAGGGATTATACTCTTTCATTAAATAGAAAAGATTTACGACTTGCTCTTAACCGTGTTGAACAAATCTTCAACTGTTAATGCTGAACGAATGTCATCACCCTTGAGGGCAACGTCATACTCCTCATCAACCATTGCTATAACGCTCAATGCAATCAAAGACGACCACTCATCAAGTTCACGGAACTTGGTATCCGCCTTGATTTCACTCAAATCAGTATCGTCGAATTGCTCGGCGAAATTCTCAATAAAACTTTCTAAATTCATGATCTATACATTTGTTATCGTGACTGATTAACTTTTTCTTCTTGCAAAGTTACTATTTTACCGGCTAACAAGCAAACCAACTCCACCATTAATAGACAACTTACGTTTCGCAAGTTATTAACCGGCTCACCGGTTATACTTTAACAGCCAAACTTCGAGTTTATACGTCTTAGAACTTTACCGGACAATTAAACACATCGTTCAACTGTCTCAATTAATAACGGAACAGTTTTGCAGGATTGCCAATGTAAGTACAACCGTCTTTCGGGCGAGTCATCAACACCGAGCCGGCACCCAAAGTCACATTATTACCGATGCGTAATTGCTGTATTACAATACTGCCGGTTCCTATAGTATTACCATCTCCTATCACAACTGAACCGGAAACCGCACCATTAATTATCACATTGCAGTTTCCGATAGCATCATCATGACCAATTCCGGTGTTCCCAATAAAAATATTAAAGTCACCTATCTTCACATCGCAGGAGATGAGACAGTTCCACATGATGATATTGCCTTTGCCTATCTTTAACGTATCACGCGAAGCAAATCGGGTACTTGGATGTATTAAGTTTGGGAAAGTGACATGGGGATTTGTTATTCTGTGTGTTATGGAGTGTAAAGTAGAGGGACTACCTACAGCAATCACCACTGATAGTGGTGATTGCCATGCATTAAGGCTATCCATACCGCCAACCACACGCCCAAAGACCGACACATCGGTTCCGGGTTGTCTTGAATCGTCAAAAAAGCCCACAAGGTGATATTGTTCCTCTCCTCTCGATTTCTCCTTATTTATTGCTCGGATCAAACACGCGACCTCCTTGCCCAATCCGCCTGCTCCATATATCGCAATATCTCTCATATCTCAATTATTAACTGCCGCCGGCATCAGGTTTTCAATCTCGATAATTTTGCTTTCTGACGACTGCCTAAAGTTCTTTAACGATTTAGCGCAACGTCCTGCGCTACAAAACAAAATGTTATTTGCCATACCTGTTCTGATTTATGCGGAGAGCAGGTAGACACAACGCAGAATCGCTACGATTCCTTGGAGTTGAATATTCACCCCCCCCATTTTTTGCATAATTATGCAATATTTCTTCGTTAATTTTCTTCATAACTTTGCAATTGTTGCCATAGGCGAGGCTGCCGTCCGGAATGTCTTTGGTTACAACCGCACCGGCTCCAATCATGCACCACTTGCCGATCGTCACCCCCTGCACGACAGTCGCTCCCGCTCCAATCCACGAACCGTCGCCCACACTCACATTGCCACATAAGGTACTATGTGGCGCAATGTGGACAAAGTCCCCTATACTACACTCATGGCCAATGCTTGCCCCTGTATTCACAATGCAGTGTTGCCCCACTGTCGCTTGCGCATTAATTACGACACCCGCCATAACCACCGAACCGTGTCCTATTGCAACCGATGGCGAGATGACGGCGACGGGGTGTACCTTCGCCGCTGAGAACACGAACCCTTGAGACATCAACATCTCTACAACATGATAACGGGCAACCGCATTACCTATGGTCACTATTGCCGGTAATCCGAGCAACTCACTCAACGGCTTAATCGGCAGTCCGAAATACTCGCCGACCTTAGCATCGTCAACCAAAGCGACCACACGACTGCCGGCTGCCTCAACGATATCCCTTACCACAAGCGAGTGACCACCTGCGCCAAATAAAAACACGTCCTTTTTTTTCATGTTGAGAGATTAGTGATTAGTGATTAGAGAGATAGTCGAATACGTTTAACAAGACTTGAATTAACCTCGTAGAGTTCGGTCGGGTCGTAGATTCAACTTTGTTTATAACACCATACGAGCACGTCGAAGATGTGCGACGCTTGGTCATAGAGAGTCGGTATAATGCGCCTCGAAGAGGAACTTCATCAATATCCTTAGAGGCCGACAGATGAGTCGCTCGCCGGGCGATATGGTTTACGTCGATTTTCAAGAGAATTTACGCCGTTTTACGAGAGGCTATGAGCAGCATGAACGATAGAAGTCCTTGAGACACTGCCTCACATAGCCCTGCTCATAACGGTCGGCAACCATGCGTCGGGCATTCTTTGCCATTGCTCGCGCCTGCTCGGGGTGTTCAACCCAACGCCGCATTGCCTCATATAAAGCTTGCTCGTCGCGTGGCGGAATAATCACTCCATTCACGCCATCAATAATAATCTCGCGACTGCCATTTATATCAGTCACTATCGACGGCAAACCCATCGCTCCGGCCTCGATCACCACATTAGGAAAGCCCTCGCGATAACTGGGGAAGACCAATGCATCAGCCTCCGCATAGAACGGACGCACATCGGACTGTGCCCCCACTGCATCAATCTCGTCACACTCGTCTATTATTCTACGAGTGTCCGGTTTAATAGGGTCTAACTGTTCCTCATGGTGTCCCACCAAGGTCAATCGGGCTCGTCCGGGCAAGTCATCACTAAGGCGTGTAAACGCCGACACCAATTCGTTGATGCCCTTGTCCCCTACAATACGACCGACGAAAACAAACCTGAAAGGATCACCCCCGAGGTCCCTCTCATTCGGCACCCAATACTCCAAATCAATACCACGAATATTACCATGCCCAAGCACACGTAACGGCTTAGATGTAATTCCATTATTCAAGAGGTCTGCTTTGACCCCCTCGCCCTCGGGTATCACATGTGTAGCGCAGGCGCAAGTCAGCCAATCGGTTGCCATCAAGACACGCCGTTTAAGCCCTGCCGCTGTCGGGAACACCAGCCCGGTAAATGTATGTATACGCACCGGCACACGCGCCAACCAAGCCGCAATCATCGTGATCAGCCCCGCCTTCGGTGTCATCGAGTGTACCATGTCGGGACGCTCACGGCGCATAACGCGCCACATACGCCACAACGAAACCAAGTCCTTGAGGGGCGAAATATGTCGCTGCATCGGCACCGCAATCGTCCTCACGCCCTCATTATGGGCAAGTTCGTCCAACTTCTCGCCCGGCGAGGACACCGCCAACACCTCGTAGCCATCCCGCTCATGCAACTCTCGCAGCAATCCCGAGCAAAACGACAACAACGTCGTCGGCACCGTTGTAACCCGCATCAACTTCATTCCACTACTAATTTCACGAATTTATCGAATTTCAATTAGCTTAATTAGCTCAATTCGCAGTTAAACAATAAATTATTATCACTACTGATTACACGAATTTACCGAATTTCAATCTGTATTTATCTAGTAGTTCAGGAGGGAGTAGAGTTTATCAACTTCCGACTCGTTACCGTAGTCGTGAGTTGCAGTATAATCGGCAATCTTCCGCAACAAGTTCGGGTTGTTGATAGCATCGGCAATTCCTCGTGCGCAACCCTCATTATCCATTGGCACGATGATACCATCTATGCCATCAACGACTTGACTTGATGCCGTGGCGTAGTCAGTGATGATAACCGGCTTGCCCAGCATCTGTGCCTCGCGCACAGTCACGCTCTTGCCCTCAAACCGGCTCGGTTGGACATAAATATCACATGCTTTGATATATGGATAGGGATTGGTTCGCGAACCGATAAAGCGCACACAATCTGCTACACCTAAACGCTCCGAAACCCTGTCAATATCATCGTGATTTCCGGGACCTACAATCCACCATGTGAACTTTAGTCCCAATCGTCGCAGTTCCGCCGCGATATACGGCACGTTATCATAATTTTTAGCGTAGCAAATACGTCCCACCGACACAAGATTTACCCCCTCACCTTGCGACAACTCCGGCGCACAACCCTCTTCCGCTTGTTGGCGCACTAAAGCCGTCGGCATCAGGTTTTCAATCTCGATAATTTTGCTCTCTAACGACGGAAACACCTCAAGAAACGCGCGCGTACAGTCCGGCGAAATCGACACTATATGGTCAAACTTGCGCCACACTGCCAGGTCACGCTCCACATGCACATTAACTGCCGTGTAATCAGTGTGAATCCATGCTATTTTGCGCTTAGCGCTCACCTTATCAGCAGTAATAGAATGTGGAAAATGGAAACTGATGGCGAGGTCATATTCCCCCAGGTGTTCCAACGATGGCAAGAATGGAGTCACCGCATCTGCGACAAACTGGAAGATACCGATATCCTTAGCAAGGGCTTCGGGTGTTAACGAACGCTGATAACGTTTACATTGCCACTTCGCCCATAGTCGTGCAGCCGCAATCATGAGATGTCCTTCACGCACAATGTCTTTGATAGGGCGTTCTATAGCAGTATAGACCGATACCGGTGGTAACACATTAACCCATTTAGGGATAAGAGGCATGAATTCACCCGTGTGTTGATTGAGAAACAAGTCGACACTCACTCGCTCGGGGTCAAGCGAATGTAGCAAACCGAGCAAAGCCCGTTCGGCTCCACCAATCGCCATATAGTGCATATTAATAAACACTCGTTTCATCAAATTGCCAATCTATCGGATTTCAATTAGTGTAATTCGCTTGATTCGTAGTTTAGATTTTACTACTAATTACACGAATTTATCGAATTATTCAATTAGCTTAATTAGCTCAATTCGTAGTTAAACAATTAATTATCACTACTAATTACACGAATTTATCGGATTTCAATTAGTGTAATTAGTAGTTAGACTTTTGAGAATTTTAGTATTGTTCCTCCCCACGATAATCCCACTCCAAAGCCTGCAATTGCCACTACCTGTCCCGATGAAATTTTTTGATTATCAAGGCAATCTTTCAACGCTATAAATACCGTTGAAGACACAGTGTTCCCTGTTTCTTCAATATTAATATAGAACTTATCTTTTTCTATCCGGCAAACTTTACGAATCGTATTAAGCATGAATTTGTTGGCTTGGTGGAGCACATAATAGTCCACCTCGCCTTGGGCAACATCGTTTTTTACAAAGATAGCATCTAAAAGTCGTGGCACCACATCTAAAGTAAAATTGAATATCGCGCCACCATTCATGTATAAATAATCATCACGATTGACATGTCCCTCATCATCTACCATTTGTGCTCCGGTCTTCTCTTTTTGCCTTGCTGCACCTGTTTTGACGATGAGGCTCTCAGCTCCGGAACCATCTGTACCCAATACAAAATCCCCGATTTCGGCGAATCCGTCGGTTGAAATCAAGCACGCTGAAGCACCATCTCCAAAAATTGAGCGATTACTCTTATCGGCAGGGTGCAAATATTTGGTGTATGTTTCTGCAGTTATAAGCAAAACATTTTTTGCCATTCCTGACACAATAAGAGACTTCGCGAGAGCCAAACCATAAATACAACCCGAACAACCAAGATTATAATCAAAAGCACCTGCCGTTGTAGGAATACTTAACTTATGCTGCAGCAGACATGCAGATGATGGCAAGAAATAGTCAGGACTTTGTGTACATAACATCAAAAAGTCAATCTGCGAAGGTTCGATATTATAATCATCAAATAGCCGTTTAGCGGCTCTATACGCCATGTCACTTGCCGTTTCGCCTTCTACGGTAACGTGACGTGAGAGTACCCCCACTTTTTGTGCAACTTTATCAACACTCCACTCGGGAAAATCTTCAACCAATTGTTCATTTGTCAGAACAGCCTCTGGCAGATAATAAGATATACCCTTGATATAAGCAGTCGTCATAATATTCAAATTTTAGGAGCGCCACCCGTCAACTCAATGTTCGATCCGGTCATCCACCGCGAAGCGTCAGAAAGCAGATAAACAGTCAAATTGGCAACGTCATTTGGAGTGCCATAGGTTTTAAACAAATAGGTTTGTTGATCCGCCTCCAACATATCTTCTGTAACATCATGCTGATGTATCATATCAGTTTGAATCATCGCAGGACTGATACAGTTGACCCTAATCAGACGAGGAGCCAATTCCACTTTAAGGCAATTCGCATAAGAAATTATAGCACCTTTTGTAGCACTATATATGGCATTCCCAATCCCTGCTGCTGCGTAAGCAAGAGACGCAATAAACACTATTGATGCACCTTTTTTTACTTTTTTCCGGGAGAGCAATGACGATTGCAGCAATACGGGACCTTTGAAATTAACATCAAATTGAGTATCAATATCCTCTGCCGTTATCATCTTGCACACCGTGAGGTGTCTTATTCCGGCACAGTGAACTATTCCGTCCAACTTGGGAAAACGTTCGATTGTATCAGAATAATCATTTATTTGAGTCAAATCAAGGCGGAATGAGACATGAGAATATCCATCTAACAAAGACAATGTTTCACTTAAGCGCTTTTCGTCTCGCCCCACAGCAACAACACTCGCCCCCATTTTCGAGCAAGTAATAGCGATGCTTCTTCCGATACCGGACGAAGCACCGGTAACCAAAACTGTTTTCCCTTGCAGGGAAAATTGATTATCGTTACTATTCACTTGGACTCAATCATGTGAAACAAATCTTCAACGGTAATACAGGATCTTATGTCTGCTCCGGTAACAGTCTTACCATACATCATTTTTGCCATAGCAATAACCGACATTCCTGTCAATGAACTCCACTCTTCGAGGTCATGAAAGATAGTGTCTTTTGCAATCTCACTAGGATCAGTGTCATCAAATTGCTCGGCGAAATTTGCCAAAAATTCATCAAAGTTCATATTTTTATTATTAAGAATTTATAATCGTTACGTTGTTTAATTCACTACTGATTACACGAATTCAACGAATTTCAATTAGCTTATTTGAGATTATGACTAACTATTGATTACTCCAAAAGGATGATTTATCACCTTTTATACATTTGGAAATCTTGGAATAGAAACGGGTTCCTAATAATGGAACCAAAATATGAATGCGAAGGAAATTTAGAAATTTTGTCTTCGCTGACACCCAGGTTATAGTATGCCAATGTATTGTAACTGAATTATCTGTAATATGTAACTTCCCTGTTGTCAAACTTCTGCAGTGAAAATAATCATCAGGATATACAATTGAACCGTCGTTTAGAACTTGATACACATTTTTCTTATTATAGCCCATTTTAGATAATTCATTTTGTATATAGGTATTATTGACTTCCATATTAAAAGTCCCATCACTATTTACAAATGGCATTGCATCATAAATATCCAAAAGACCTCTAAATACAGGATTTGCTTTTTCAGAAAACATAACTACCGACAAATATCCACTTTCATCAAGCGAATAACCTGCATAATTTTGACACAAGTCATCCGACCAACGCCGAATCACCTCAACATCTGTATCAAGATAAAATCCACCGTAATTATATAAAGCCCATAAACGCACATAATCTGACACATGTGCATACTTTTTATTTGCATAAGCTTGACGAACGAATAGGCAGGCATTACTTATATCAAAAGACTCCTCATTCCACAATTTAAACTCATAGTCCGGTAAGAACTTTTTCCATGAGGCAATGCAAGTGAGGATTTTGGGCGGATATGGTTTCCGCCCAAACCATATATAATGAATAATTTTTGGTATCATTAACCTATTTGTTAATAAAAAACAACCACACCCAAATCGCGACTCTCAAGTTATCAAACATACGTCTAAATTTCAACAGTTTCACAAACACAAGAAATTATAATTCTAATAAAACTTGTAGATACTCACATTCCAACTTGTCTTTTATATAATTATCATATTTTGTTTCCCATAATCTAGCACAACAACTAACCTTATCATAATATTCCTCATTTAGACCATTTTTGTATATCGAAAACAATAATTCACTTAAGTCACTTAAACTTTCCCCAATTATGTATCCGGTATCATACCGAGCCACTATTTTTGACATTATTGTTCCCACATTTGTAATAATTGGCGTTCTTAAAAACAGTGACTCATAATACTTATTTGGTGCTGCATATTTGTGAGCAGGAGCGTTACTTACATAATATAGTGCCATTATAAAATCGGCATTCCCCATTAAGGTAAGTGCTGTTCGGTAGTCAACCTTACCATGATAAACAATTCTCTCACACCTTCTTGCACACTCTCGCACATAGTCTTCTAAACAACCTCCACTACCCGCAATGTCAAGAACTGCAAACTTATTGCTCTCTACAAATTCGAGGACATTTTCAATCCCTCTAATATTTTGTTCAAATGTGCCTACATATGCTAATCTTATACAATTACTTCGATGTTTATTTTGCCTAAACTCACCTGATAAAACCGGAACATTCTCAATTTCAAGAAAATGTTTAAAATCCGATTCTTGTAAACCGATTTGCTCTAATCTATATCGTGAAGGGATTATAAACAAATCACTTTGTCTACAAAGCCATCTTTCAAGTTTTTGAAACACGCCTCTATCGTACATGTCATAGACCAATTTTTTCCCAAAAAACTTAAATGGGAAAATAAAAATAAAAGTTTCAAAATTAGCCGCATGAATTATCGAATACTTATTCCATTTAGTAAAAAGATGCCAATACACAAATAATGCGAAAAGAAAATTCCAGAATATTGACCGACCACCATATGCAGCATATCGCTTAAATGCATATTCATACGGTTCATCATGATTTTCCAATAATCTATCCCATGATACCACAAAATAGTGGATATTTGAATCTTTGCACGCACGTACATATTTCTGCATTCGCACATCAGATGCAAGAGAACCTCTAGTTATATAACAAATCATATCGTTTTTTTACTTAATAAATAGTAATATAACACCAAACCGAATGGATATAACATAGTTACTGCCACCGATGAAATACTCTCTTGATATGGAGAGATCTTGGCAATTCTAGATTCAGCGATGAGATGAATATATTGTTTAATTCTCCATGGCATAGTTGTATACTTAAGGGATAGTCCAAGTTTTCGTAATTCCATGAAACTTCTAGGACTATTAAAATACTGGTTGATTATATTAGCACCCATCCCATCTTGCTGGTAATCTACATAACATAAGTTTTCATTTAGTAATAAGAATGGGTGGATCTGGTCTATCTTAAGTATTAAATATATTGGATTAAAATTCTTTTCGCCTTCAAATGTTGGTTGCGGATAAACTTGTTTTAATAAATCAACTCGCATTACAATTTTTCTATCGCCGGAATTATGGTATTTTGACGACAATTCAGCAATATGCAATGTTTCAACATTGGGCAAAGGATTCCCAACAGGAATATCATCCTCACAATAATCTAACCCAATAATGCCCGCATACCTGTTACTTCCGTTTTTTCTCCAAAATGACACAATTTTTTCAACAGCATCGTCGGGCATCCAATCGTCACTGTCTATGCAAACGCACAATTCTGTATCCATATTGGCGATGGCGGTGTTATAACCGGTATGTAATCCTCCATTCTCTTTCCATATATATCGAATTGGTATCTTGCCCTCGGCAATCCACCCTTTCACCAACGCCTCGGTTCCATCGGTGCTGCCATCGTCAATCACAAGCCACTCGAAGTCTTTGCTCGTTTGCCTGCATAGGCTCGCATACGTGCGAGGCAGAGTGTGAGACCTGTTATATGTCGGGGTAAATACTGTCAGTGTCGGTTTCATATCAATCGGATTCAACGAATTATTCAATTAGTGTAATTAGCTTAATTCGTAGTTAGATTTCACTACTAATTACACGAATTTATCGAATTATTTAATTAGGTTAATTGGCTTAATTCGTAGTTTGAATTTCGCGACCGGCTTCACCCATTGTCAACGACCGCATTCCATACTTGTCACGACAAGAAGCAAAGTGCCGTAGCACTTCCTCTAAAAACTTACAATTTTCATCAACATTTGCACCGAAGTTATGTGGATGCCACCACAGGTGATACAACTCACCATGTTTAGCCGCATGAGTCATCTCTCTCTTTATGCGTCGCAGGCGCAGCGACTCCAACAGGGACAATCGCTGTGAGTATGGACGCAGGAAACGACTTGCCGGGACATTAATAACCCCATTGTCGGTCTTGATTTCATCTAAAGCAAATGTCGAATATCCTCCTATATTCACATAACTATCAAGTAAACGACACACTCGCTGCCACAATGTTGCCCACCGACCGGAAACTGGATTAAAAAACTTCTTTGCATTGCCGCGATACACCTTGATGCCATGCTTCGAACAAACCGCGAGATAATCGCGATTCACCTCATTGCGAGGGAAAATAATACTCGTCGGTGTAAACCCGTGTGCGCGAGATATAGCGACGGCTCGCTCAAGATCGGCATCAAATTGTTCAACCGTCTGTCCCGCAGCTGTACAATAATAGTGACAATAGGTGTGAGTCCCAAGTTCAATATTGGGATAGGATTTGAGTTTCTCTATCAACTGCGGTACAAAATATAAATGTTCATTTTCAACCTCTATTGCGTTGATATAGCCGTTATTATAGGGTGATAAATTTGTTTGCTCGTATGACGGGGCTGTCGCCGGGATATTCCGCATAGCCTCTTGCTTGTCAATGTGCATCAACAATCCGACCGGAGCTATAGTCGCATGAATTTCATATTTATCAAACAGGTCTAAGACTCGGTCTAAAACCTGTGGGACATGAGCGACATTAGTTCTGCCATATCCCTGTGGGGTAGAGTTGTCTATCACTCCCCACATCACTTCAAAGTCAAGGCTTATCACAAACATAGTCTATCGAATTGTAGGGTTGGAAGCGTATAGCAATCAGTTCAATCGGCTTAATGCGTTGTAATTGGGGTCACCAGCACACTTCTCCATCACTGTCAGCGAGCGTCACGAGGCAAAAATCACGTGATTCGACCTCGTCTTTATGACCCTTTAATCGCTTATCGTTACCGATAATAGGGCGCGGACGACCCACTGAACGGAAACCGTTATGTTCCAAAACCTCATCGGTGACAGCCAGTGACGAACCGGTAATTAACATCGGAAGACGGAGATTCTTGGCTATCTGTGTCGCTGCATTGACGATTTGCTCAAAACGCCCTCCATGGCACAAATCACACCGGAAATCCACAATAACCAATGCAGTGATGTGTTTCTTCACAATCGTACGCACCACAAAGTAATCATCACCATTTTCTATGCGATAGAACACATACTCATGCAACTGCGTGAAACGCCACCTCAAGAAGTCTATGTCACGTCCCACCTCAAACAGACCGGCATTAAACGGCTTATCCAAAACGGGGAAATCCGTTGCTTCCACCTTAACCCAGCGCGCCGCTCCCGTCATAACATTCTTGGGGAACTTAACAGCAGTAATATTTCCGCGCCACAGTGCAGTCGCTATATACAGAGGATTAACCGGCTTTACATATTTGCGAATATGTCCTAACAGGTTCTTGCCCAATTTCAAATGAATACGTAACGCCGTGTCATTTGAACCGGTAGCAAAAATGTGGTTATGTCGCGCAATCGTTGTCAACAATAAGTCAAGACCCCAATTATCCTTTCTCAGTTCGTCATCGACAATAAGATCGAATTCCCAAACACCAACTTTTTTCTCGCCGGCACACCAATAGGTCATAGATGAGAAAAGTTCTTGTCCACATATTTGTTTTTTATCATCTTCTATGAGATAAGAGTCTGAAATTGCATCTAGGGATTTACTTGTCCACAGTTGCATATATCTCATCGCAAACCCTCTACTGCGCTCTGGGAACATCGCGCATTGATAATCCGCTAACGCTGCAATGTCATTGAAATTGGCTGTGCGTATTTCCATAATCTCAACTCTTTGTATAATTCACAATTAATTATCACTACTAATTTCACGAATTTATCGAATTCCCAATTAGCTCAATTAGCTTAATTCGTAGTTCAACAATTAACTTTCACTACTGATTACACGAATTTATCGAATTCCCAATTAGCTCAATTCGTAGTTATAGGTCAGCCTCGAAGATACATCAAGAACGTGAAACTTGCGTATGCTAACAGTATTAATCCGACCTTACGGTCTTGATCCTCCCAAATCTTGAATCGCAACAAAGGATAGGCGAACAACAACGGATATAAGAACCAAGAAAGGCTTGCAAATCTGTTGCTGAAAGAAGCTCGAATCACCATAACCCAAAATGCATTAGAGAGAATATAGGTATTTGCTATCAAATTATACATCTTGTCCTGAAAGTTGCGCTTTACGGTCAAATACCACACAAACAATATCGGCATTGCACTATATAACAAGAAGTCCCAACGAAAACCCATGTATGAGAAACGTTGCATGATATCATCGTCCTGACCTTTAATGTATGATTCTAATCTATCGTCAAACCCTAATCCAATAAAGAAATTCTCCACAGCATCTCCGGCAACAAGCGATATAATTATAGAACTTAACCAAAAAGCCATTGCATATCTCGGTTTTAATTTTGTCGTCCACGAAAAAAGAACTGCGACAACAGGAAGCCATGCAGATCGATGTATGCTCACAGCCGATGTTAATAAAAGCATTGCTACGACTTTCCAAAGAGTTGCCCTCTCTAACAACGCTATTGCCAACAAGACCAATGATAGTGCCAAACCACTTCTAATTCCATTAGAACCACCTCCTATAAAAAGAAAGGCATCAATAAAGAACAACATTGATATCCACTCTTTGCCTTTCATTAGAGACCTACATACGAACAACATACAACCCGTATATAAAGTTTGAACAAGAACAAAAAAAGCGGATACTGATAATCCCAATTTATTACTCACGTTCATTAACCACGTCCAACCCCATTCTTCATTCCAATCGATAGGGACAAGCATAGAACCACTTGTAAGATAGGCATTAACGTATGACTTAACATCACTCTCTAACGCTTGGCTAATCATACCCCTTTCGATAATTTGAATACATATAAACCCGGCAAATAATGACAACACGAGTGCCATGGGTAAATCAACCTTGGACAGAGTAAGCACTCTATCTTCAGCGCGATTGATAAGGTGCAGTGCAGTCATTGAGCACAACGCAAACATCGTCCAATAGTGGACAGGGACTATCACCTCGGGGGGTAACAATAAGCCCAACATAGACAAACACACATTAGACCCTAACGCCGACGACCCATTTGCCGACAGGAGACTTGGCAAAACACCACGAAACCGCAAGAGATGCCGCAAACACGACAATCGGGATAATAACAACCGAGAGCATCGATGGAGTTGTTATTTTCCACAGCACCTCACGAGCAATAAAAATATGCACCAAATACACACCGAACACGAGCGAAGAAATAGTAGTCAAGGTTTTGGTTGAACCAATTCTAACATGACGTAATATCATGAACAGCAACACCGTATACATCGCACTATATATACCGGTGTAATAGAAATCATCAAATATTAATGTCATGCCTGACAACTTCATAATGAAAGGCATTGCTACCACCATTAGCATCAGGGGCACAAGAAACATCAATGGTAACGTAAACTCTCGCTTTGCAATAAAATATCCGGAAACATAATAACCCACATAACCGGCGAAATAATAGAACGGACTACCCTCATCCAATGAAATATCCAAAACTTTTTTCAACCAGGGATAACACATGGCAATTAACCAAAGCGACAGATAAAGCGCAATTTCCTTGGTTGCCGCCCGCTCAAGCCAACGCGATAAAATGGGTGTCAACAGATATAACCCTACTAACACATACATAAACCACAATACTCCCGTCCCTTGTGGTTCAAAGGGGATTGAGAGCACTTGACGCAACGCTTCACCTAATGAAACCGGAGATTTCAACCAACTCACTATGAGGTAAAATGCTGTCCATATCAAAGTCGGAAACAGAACTTTTGTCAAACGCTTCGAGAGGAACTCCTTTGTTGGCATCTCATTATCAAGCAGTAATGCCCCACTCACCATGAAAAAGAGAGGTGCTCCCGGCACACAAAGGTATGAGATCGTGCCAAGTAATATCGTACCACCATAATTGACCGAATGTTGTAACACCACGAGGGATATAGCTACGATACGTATCAAGTCAAGAGTGGCATCGCGTAGCCCGCCCCCCCTATTTTCAGTAGTCAAATACTGCATATCTCTCCAAGGTACTGTTTTGACCGCGCAATATCATCGGTTAAAAGAGTCTGAACTTTATCATAGTTAATCTCCTCTCTCAACCCCTCATCAGAAACCGAGACATCAATCAAACGGTCTTGTAATCCATAACGCGACAATAAGTCACTCATTCTAACGTTCAAACCATCGGTACGATTGACTACAAAAAATCGCTTATTGAAAATCATTGCAAACGCTGTTGCGTGAAATGAATTGCTCAATACGCATCGTGCATTTTTAATAAGCGAAACAAAGGTTTGAGGTCCGCACCTGACATAATCTCTGCTTGTGTAACTTTTACCTTCAAAGCCTATTGAATATACTGGACACCCACACAAACGAGACATGCGCTTTACAACTTTCTCGATAGGTCCGACTCGCTCAAAATCATAAACCAAAATGTAATCTTCATCGGAGCCTTCGGTATCTGCGACCGTACTCCAATGTTCGGCGGAGAGCAAAAAAACCGGATCTACAGTAAGCGCACCCTCAAAACCGAGCGATTCCAAAATTCTGAGCCCCGATTCCTCTCTAACACCAATTCTATCAAAATTTGACAATTGCATTTTTACAAACGCCTCGGTTCCCTGCTTGAGCGATGCTGTCGCAAAACTTGCAGCATAACTGACCTTCCTGACACTATTACCGCCAAAATTGAGATAAAACGCGGCATCCTGCCTTAATTCTGTATTCCAAATTTGGTCACTTCCCGCAACGTAAACATCAGCAATAGGGGGATTTGAAATCAGTTCATCGTTGCAGTGATACAGAGTCTCAGTTACGGGTAAATATTGATGGCTGAATTCATCAAATTTTCGGCGACGAAGAGATTCTCTTATGCGTGACGGCACTTTTGCCAAGATATAAGCCCAGCGCAAGCCGAATCGTTCATAACGTTTAGGCACATCGGTATAGAATGATGTATTTCCCGATAGGTCGGGACGATAGTTTATTATCTCAACATCGTGACCGAGTGTACGCAAATACTCCACGAGGGCATAAGCCTGTAATGAAGCCCCATGGTTGTATACATTATGACATGTTATTGTTGCTATTTTCACATTCAACAATCTTCTATTATTATACTCAATAAAATGAAAGTGAGTATGACAATGAAATTTAACACACGAAACTTATATAAAAACGTCTTCTAACTACCATTTCTAACTACCACGCGATAATTTTGATTTTATAACATTTTTCAAATAAATTCGTTCATTTTTGTTAAACAGTAACATTAGGAATAAAGACAATAAGATAAAGGTCGATAGTGCGCTTGAAACAACAAAACACTTCCATCCGACCATAGTAACACATATTAGTTTTGTGGTAAAGTATGAAGTCAAAACAATTAAAAATACCGGTAAAATCGTATTTATGAACTGGGTTCTTATATCAAATTCTGCAACATTACGTTTGAGCGTACAAATGTAAATTATTAAGACCACAAACCCCATCGTAAATAGCGTATAAAACACTACTTCATACCCCCCACCCATCTTCAATAGAGCATACATAATGCAAAGAGATAAAAGAAGGACTGTTCCCGTCAAAACACTATATAATTGCATCTGACCCGATGCATGTATACCACACATAAGCACATAACTCACAGTATTAACAAGGTTTAAAGCCAAGAGCACTTGGGTCATGAAAACAGCCCCCTGAGGTACTTTTGCTAACCATAAACCAAGAACATACTCAGCATTTAGACACATCGGTATTGTGACTATGGACAACAATAAAACCGTCATTTTTATTGCTGCACCTATCAATTTATTCATCCTTGAATAATCAGCAGTTGCATACGCCTTGATTATTTGGGGGCGAAAAGCCATAACGATATTTGATGAGAATGTCAATATAACCCCTTGCACAACATTTGCAATGCCATTCGCTGCATTATACACGATGCCGAAAAACATATTTAGCAAGAAACCCACTCCCGATTGCCTAATGGCAAATGCCATTTCTGTGTACACAGTCCAACCACTAAACGACAACAACGGTTTTAAGAACTCTTTATCTATATGCCAAATCAAGTGACACTCCCCAAACTGCCGTATACAATAAACACGATAAATACCCCGTATTAACACCGACACGGCAAAATATAACACTGCATACAATACCAATTTGTCATATCCACCTATGCCGAGCAAAAATACAATCACTAACTTCAACACCGAATTCAGTATCTCCACATAGGCATACACATCCATTCTCTCATGAGCGATAATCGCACTATTGTACGGCACCTGAGTGATACCGAGCATAGCACTTGCCACACTAAGATGAAACACCCACCTCGCTGCTGCCATCCTCTCTACCGGTATAACCAACTTGTGATTAAGGAACCACAAACCGACTGTTTCGGCCACAACGAACACGACCAACGCAATACCGATGTGAACTATCATTGCCGAAGAAAACGTGCGCGATAATCGCTCGCGGTCACCCTGACCGAGTTCAAATGTCAAGAAACGACTCGTAGCGCCGCTCATCGAGGCATTCAAGAACCCCATCATCGCTACGATACTACCCACGACACCGTAAATACCGTAGTCCACCTCTCCAAGTGTAGCAAGAACCACTCGGGATGTATATAGACCGATCAGCATCGTAAAGAACATCCTGATGTATAACATCAAGGCGTTCTTGGCGATACGCGAATTACCGGGAATAGGTTGTGTTGAGTTGTCGTCTATCACTATCGTAATGAAGTCCCTATTTGCGCAATTACAACAAAATACACATCAGCACCTCCTCATTTCTTATCAAATTAACACTATTTCAAGCGTCTAATATCCTAAAACATTAAGAACTTTAGTATTATGAAGAAGATATCTTTTATCGAAATTTTGGATAAATAATCCCAAAATACAATATTAATGTCCCTTAAACTTTTCTCCATAAACCTCTTTCCTTACTGAAGTACGTTGCTAAGCTCTCAAAAACCTGAAGAACCGGTTACTTATGCTTGAAAATGATAAACATCTCATCAATTACGGCAACGCTATCATAATTATTTTTTAAGTCTTCCTTGACGAACAACGCATTAGGTGCTTTGGTTCGCTCGTTCAACAGAGATAACACAACTATCGGCGCATTTCCATTGGCATATGTATGTACTATTTCGTTTCGAAGATTTTTATCATATTGTGACAAGCGGTCTTGCTCGCTTATCATTTTATAATATGGCTTTATATCATACTTCAAGTAGAAATTAGGAGACACGTTATATCCTGCTAACGTTTGAGGCATTATATCGGTTGAGATGCGCTTTGCCAACTGAGCAAATGCTGCTTCATCTTGCATAGGTCTTTCTTTTAGTTCACAACACCCTGCCAATGTTAAAGAAAACTTTATAGCGAAAACAAGTGCTATAACAATAACAACCCCTCGATATATCCATTTAAATTTAGCACATTTCATTGCTTCCTTAAGTTCCATTATAATCACTATCATGTAGGGGGCAGACAATAAAGAATAGTGACCATAGCCATTACTTTGCACAAACCAAATCATCAGCGGCAAAGAGGCTCCCAACCACACCAAAGAGCGCAAACGCATGGGTTTGAGAAACAAATTCATTAAAGCAACTAACAACAGACCATAGCACCAAAAGAAAGTCAAAAGAAAGCCCTTTAAAACAGGTAATTCATTCAGATGATTCTCACTACCTGCCGCATATGAGAGAGGAAAAACAAACGTTCCATACAACATGTCACCTAATGCACCATGAAAGGCGAAATAGCACACAAACGGCAACACAACAACAGCGACACCGCCAACATAAGCCAATGCGTTATGACACAAATTAGTCCACTTGCCTCGACGCACAAGGATCAACACAATAACAAACACGACTCCGCATATACCTAGAGCGTTAGTCAAACGACTCATTGCACTGCTACCCAGAACCAAACCATACACAAACGCATAGGAAGCGGGATGATCTATTTCATCGGTCTTCTCAACTCGAGCCAACCACCTGTATACCAACCATATTGAAGCAATAATAAATGGCAAGACAAACTCCTCTGTCATATCACCTCCCTGCAACGCTGATGCCGCTACAATAATAATAATCGTGGTTAATAGTAGAGATGGGGTGACTGCGAAAGATAGGCGACTCGTCTTATACGTCAGGAACGTTGATACTGCCCAAAAGACTACTTGTATAACAAATACTCCTATCCTATCGCCGGTCATCAGGTAGCCAATTGCATTAACAAAGAAAATGAATGGACCTTTTTGCTCCCAAATGTCCACATAAGGCAGAAAACCCTTTGCCCAATACTTACCCAACAACTGATAGACCGAAGAATCGTTGGTATAAGAATTTGAGAATACCGGTGAGGTCGTAACAGAAAGTAATGACAGTACAAGCACTGCCATCAACACACTATATACCCACAATATGATGTGACTTTTACTCTTTGACATCGGTTGTTTCTTGTTCGGCATCAGGCCAATTGAGACGTTCTGATTCTATCACAAGGGGGCGATTCATTACTCGCGTATTGATTGCCATCACATATTCTCCGACGAAACCAATAAACAACAACTCAATAGCGTGCAAAAAGAACAAGCCGACTAACATTGGTGCGATACCTGCCACATATCGATCCCAATATATCAATTTCATGACCAACATAACAACAGCAATACACAAGGAAACTACAGCCATCAATATGCCTATAAAAGTTAAAAGGTGCACTCCAACCTTTGTATAACTTGTAAAACTCAACATGGCAGCATCAAAGAGGGTAAAGAAGT
Source organism: uncultured Porphyromonadaceae bacterium (assembly GCA_937901905.1). Classification (GTDB taxonomy): domain Bacteria; phylum Bacteroidota; class Bacteroidia; order Bacteroidales; family Muribaculaceae; genus Sodaliphilus. The sequence continues at coordinate 48,242 of CALDIF010000063.1, forward strand.
TATTGTGGGTGTGACCGGCACGTCGCTTTGCCTGAGTGTAAGACAAGTTAACCCTATGAAATCCGAGTTCAGCAACAATTCCGCGCAAAAAAGGAGTCGGATCCTTTAGTGAGCGCAACACATCAACAAAACTCTTGTCATATAATCCGAACCCCGTAAAATGTTCAATTTGGTCTACACTGCTCATTTGTCTTATCGTCTTGTAATAAATTGAGCGAAATGCACGCATGACAGAATTTTCCTTACTTGCTGTCTTGATACAACTAACGATTTTCGCTCCTTTCTCCCACTTCTCTACTATCGTGGGCAATAACTCAACAGGGTCTTGGAAATCACAACACATCAAGATTACACAATCACCATTCGCTTGACACATTCCATAATAGGGGCTATTGAATTGTCCGAAATTTTTGGCATTGAGTATTGCCCTCACTCGACTACGACGACCGCACAATTCACGCAGTAATGGACGTGTATTGTCTTTGCTATCATTATCAATGAATATTATTTCATAATCATAACAAGATAACGACGTCTGCATCTCTTGCTCAATTGCGCTTGCAATGGCGACCACATTTTCTTCCTCATTATAGCAAGGAATCACGATTGATATGAGTTTGCCTTTTTCGTTCATAATTTCAAGCCCATGTAATTTCTTAGGTACTGTTGACTTCCGCCGACGTGACAAAAAACATCTCTAATTGCAACACGACGCACGTGTGGCATATTAACAATCCGACCCGATGCATATAGATCACTTAAGACCTCAACAACGGCCGAACCGATTCCTCCGCTCAATTGATGTTCTTCGATAACAGTAATATTGTCGTAGCACTCGGCAAGATGTATCAAACAATCGACATTAAGTGGTTTTACAAAAGGCACGCTATACAAATCAGCATTTATTTCACCGCTATTGACTCGTTCTTGAGCATATGCCAAAATACTACCACCAGCCAAAATCGCTGTTTTTGAACCTTTCATTTCAACTGGCAACAAATCGCCTATGCGTAAGCCATCAATCTCATTGGTATGAACGATAGTTTCGCGAGCCTTGCCTAAACGTATATACATCATACCGGGGATATTTGCCGAAAGGTGTGCTATTGCGCGCGTTTCAACAGGGTCGCCGGGAGTTGACACTATTGTATCGGGGATAGCGCGTAGCATGGCAATATCCTCGGTTGCATGATGTGAAGCCCCAAGCGAGCCGTAAGCATAACCGGCACCGACTGCGACAATCTTTACGCTCAAATTATGATATGCAACATCATATCTCAATTGCTCAATACAACGCAATGTGGGAAAATTGCCTATTGAGTAGAGATACACATTATAGCCTTCATGAGCCAATCCGGCAGCTATTCCTGCCATTGATTGCTCCGCAATACCCACGTTGTAATATCTGTCAGGAAAACGGTCGGCAAAGATTTCCACTACACTATAGCCCAAGTCGCCCACAAGCAACACAATATTTTCGTGCAACTCTGCCTCGGTCACCAATTGATTTATAAACGCTGTTCTCATTATTCCAAATCCGCTAAAGCCTGTTGCAACAAATTGGTGTCGGGTGCCGAATAGTGCCATTTCAATCGGTTTTCCATAAACGACACTCCTTTTCCTTTCACGGTGTCAGCAACAATCACCGTGGGACGATTATCACATCGCGTAAATTTATCAAACGCTTCATATAATGTGTCGTGATTATGACCGTCAACACGCATTACGTTAGCACCAAACGACTCGAGTTTATCAACGATAGGTTCCAAGTTGATAATGTCAACTGTGTTACCCATCGCTTGTTGACAATTAAAATCAATGATGGCACACAAGTTATTCAGTTTTTGTTGAGCAGCAAACATTAATGCCTCCCAATTTGCGCCCTCATCCATTTCACCGTCACCGAGTATGACAAAGGTGCGATAAGTAGCACTTTTAATCTTTGCAGCCAGTGCCATGCCAACAGCAATGGGTAATCCATGACCCAAACTTCCTGCCGACATCTCCACTCCGGGAATTAAATGTGACACGTGGCAAAGTAATTGCGTACCATCAGTACCATATTCGTCAAGTAAAGTTTCATCAATAAATCCCACTGCCGCTAACGCTGAATAAAGTGCCACACAAGTATGTCCTTTACTTAACATCAAGCGATCTCTACCATCCCACAGTGGTTCGTTGGGACGATATCGCATAACGTCAGCATATAGAACAGCAAGCACATCGGCAACCGATAAGGAACCTCCGATATGAGAAGCATTTGCTCTACTCACAAGACGCAATGATGTCTTGCGAATGTATTTCGCTAAATCAAGACTCTTCATTATGCTCTTTCATGTAAGTAATCACATTGTTCAACCCTTGTTCAAATGGTGTCTTCTCATATTCACCAAAGGCATTGACAAACTTTGAGCAAGAACCCAACATCACCATCGTTTGGTTCTCTCGATAAGGCAAAGACCTATCAAAAACGATATTTGAACGGCAGGCTTTTTTTACAGCCTCGAAAACATCGCGCAACTTCATAGGACATTTAGACGCAATATTATATATGCCACTTTTACCTTGTTGACCAATTATTGACACAATCGCTGCGGCAAAATCTTGAGCGTAAAGATAACTATATTGTTGCTCTCCCAACGTAGTCTGCATCACACGTTCCCCACGCAGACACCTGCGAATGATTGATGGGATTAGCCAATTATCTTGTTGGCGCTCTCCATACATACTGAAGACTCTAATCCACTGCCATTCAATAGGATGTCGCAACGCCAGTTGTCCCAACTCATTACAGCATTCAATCTTGGCTTTTGCATATTTACTGATGGGCTTCAAGGGGTGAGTTTCATCTACACATTCACTATATTGTCCATATTCATCTTGACTTCCTAATGCGATGATTTGCTTATATGGATATAGGTTATACATACCCTTTGTCATTTCAACATTCGCCTTTTGGGTCTCTGCATTATTGCGTTCTCCGGCGGCGACACCACCCCATGCGGTATGAATTAACACTTCAGGTGAGAAATCTTCAACTTGCTGTCGCCAAGCATTATCATCGGTTTGAACGACCCAAAGCGTGTGCTTAATATCGAGGACATGGCTTGAAAATCTCCTCAACAACAAAACATCGTGTCCGGCATTAACACAAGCGACAGCAATATGATAGCCTAAAAAACCCGTGGCACCGGTAATAAATACTCTCATGATTGCATGTATTGTCTAATCTGTTCTACGCAGATATCCATCACATTACGGGTAGAGTATTGGCGATACCAATCGACTGTAAATTGAATGCACATTTCAAGATCAAGGCGAGGTTGCCAACCCAATAAACGCTGTGCTTTAGTAATATCAAGAGTTAACAAGTTAGCCTCATGTACAGCAGAGTGATCACTGACATCCATTGTAGAGCCTTCTCCATAATGCTTCACAATCAAATCGGCAACTTGTTGAACTGTTGCAACGCTATCATGCAGCGGTCCGAAATTCCAACCCTCACAATAGACTGTAGGTCTCTCCAACATCTTTGCCGCCAATAACAAATATCCACTCAACGGCTCCAACACATGCTGCCACGGTCTTACTGCATTCGGATGACGCAACTCAATTGGTTTCTTGTTTTCAAGGGCACGAATACAATCGGGCACAATTCTGTCACAAGACCAATCTCCACCACCGACAACGTTGCCGGCACGCACGCTGGCTATAGAAACATAATGCTTCTTTCCAAACGAGTCAGGATTGAAATAACTTCGTCGCCATGACGAGATCGCTATCTCGGCAGCACCCTTACTTGAAGAATATGGATCATAGCCACCCATTGCATCGGTTTCGCGATAACCCCATATTTGTTCGGTGTTTTCATAACACTTATCTGTTGTTATCATCACAGCAACTCGCACTGAATCGCATGCTCTAATAGCCTCCATAACATTAATGGTGCCCATCACGTTGACGGCATATGTTTCAACCGGTTTATCATAACTCAATCTCACAAGAGGTTGAGCAGCAAGGTGAAAAATTACCTCGGGACGATATTGAGACACGATGGCTCGAATAGTTTCGCCATCACGAATATCTGCACGAATATCAGCATAAAGTTTCTTACCGATACCACTGAGCACATAGCAATCACGTTCGGTCGCAGGATCCAAAGACACACCAACAACTTCGGCACCCAGTTCCGTAAGCCAAATGGAGAGCCAACTGCCCTTAAAACCGGTATGACCTGTCACGAGAATTCGCTTACCCGAAAATATTTGGATTGGACTTACCATAACTTCCACGGTGCTTTACCTGATGTCCACAATTGATTCAAGTCATTACAGTCTTTTAACGTATCCATGGGATGCCAATAACCAACATGCTTGAACGAAAACATTCTGCCCGTGGCAGCAATTTCCTCCAATGGGGCGCGCTCAAACACAACACTGTCATCACCTTCAGGCAAATAATTAAAAACATCCGGCTCACACACAAAGAAACCTGCGTTTACCCAATTATTACCATCACCGCGAGGTTTCTCTCTAAACGAACGCACACGACCGTTACCATCTAAATCCAGTGCTCCGAATTTGCCGCTTGGCATATAACTCATCAGCGTCAACAAAGCGTTATTTTCCTCATGGAAACGAATCTCGTCAAGTATATTCACATCTGAAACTCCATCACCGTAAGTCAAAAGAAAACGCTCGTTACCCACATACTTTTGCACTCGTTTTAATCGACCACCCGTCATGGTGTTAAGCCCTGTATCAATCATTGTGACTCGCCACGGCTCACTATGATTATCTAGCACCTGCAACGAATTATCTTCCAAATCGACAGTGATGTCGCAGTTATGATTAAAATAATTAGCAAAATATTCCTTAATTATGTACTGTTTGTATCCGCAACACACAATAAAATCGTTGAAACCATAGTGACTGTAAATTTTCATAATATGCCACAAGATGGGTTTGTCTCCGATTTCGACCATAGGTTTGGGTATTACGTTTGTCGCTTCGCTCAATCGAGTTCCGAAGCCACCTGCGAATATCACAACTTTCATGCTCTTCATTATTTAACAGAAATCTAATTTATTTGATGCCTAAGTTGTCAAAGATACGATAAATTTCGGCGGTGGGGGCACATTGACCGGACTTGGGATTGAACGTAAGACCCGATGCTGCCTGACGTGCTGTGGCGAGACGGCTACGCAGTTTGCGATATATTCCCAAACCGGACTCGTAGTACTTGCGAGTCTTTTCGTAATCGGTCAGATGTTTGCGAAGTGCTGTCTCAAGATCCCCGTCAAATTGCTCATAGGCACGATGGTTGTTAGGTTCAAAATGTAGTAACAACCAGTACTCCAAACAGGGTGAGTTGAAAATGATATGCAACCACGGCATAGACGTTGCTCGCTGCATATATTGCTTGAGAAGAGTGAGTTTCTTTTTTGAGGCATCAATACATTGACGATTGTCTCGAGCAATGACATCATAGTCGATCAACCAATACACATTGGCATAACCGTCAACATCATGCAAACGGCGCGCTTGACTGAATTGTTTGTCAACATCGCCATCTGCCTCAACTCCCTTGATGGACACTCGCTCACATGCCCGCATTTTATCAATATAGATAACCTCGGTTTCACCGTCAACAATGACGGCACATTGAGAAAATCCGCGCCCGTTGTGGGGCACTTGTTGACTTCGGGGGCGTGGCATCAGTCTACCGTATAATAGGGTGAACTCTTGAACGGCTTGGCACCGAGTTGTCCTGTTCTGTATGCCTCAAAGTACTTGCGCGATGGGTCGGAACTCACAAAGATGTCATTGTCGAAGTCGGCAAGCGAGTATAGTTGTGCCGCACCGCTGTTGTTCTTCTGCATGAACCACACGGCATCGGGCAGCGTAATCTTCCCGTTTAGCAACAGTTCATGCTGATGGGTCGAGGCAATGAGTTGGGTCGCGGCTGTGGCTTCTATATAGGTCTCGAGGAAGAACTCGACCAAATCGGGGTGCAAGGAGTTGTCAATCTCGTCAATGGTGAAATGACGATGCTGGCGCAGGACGATGTCGAGCACACCCGCCAATTGGAAGAAGCGCTGGGTACCACGCGACTCTTGCTCGTAGTTGATGTAGGCTTCCTTGCCATCGGGAGTGATGTGCTTGAACTCAACCTTGCGATAGCGTATGCGGTCGGCGAGGGTCGCAACCTCGGCATCGGTGCGATGTTGACCAATCACTGAGTTCTTGAGCATCTCGGTGATTGCACGCTGCTTGTCATCGTCAAACTTCTCGACAGTGGCATCAACGTCGTCGAGCATCAAGTCGGCACGACGTAGCCACGCTATCATCGCTTGTTTTCTGATGCGACCTGCCGCCAACTCATCAATGACGTAGTTCTTGAGCGAGTCGCCCGGCTCGATGAGTCGGGTAAAGTAGGATTGAAACCACTTTGCAAGGTCGGTCAGCACAGGCACTTCGGCACTTACCTTCTGTAGACCACCGAAGACGGTGTTGTTCCACAATGTGGAGGACTCCAACGAACGGAGGTCGTGTTCGTCGATAGCGTAATCGCTGCCAAAGTTGATGTGCGGCATTTGCTGAGAAACATCGGTGGTGCGAGTAAAAACTGTTCGCGCATCAACTCCAATGGTCAGCAATTCGCGAGTAACACACAACTCATTAAAGGCAATCGTGTAGCCATAGCGCTCACCATGGCACACGAAGTTCATTACGAACTCAGTGTCGGCATTACGCGTCGTACGGTCAAACCGAAATGGGTTATAGGGTAACAACTCGCTCTTGAGGTTCAGGGGGACGTTGATCAACGCCAAGAACTCATTAAGTCCTTGTAACAACGATGACTTGCCGGAGGCGTTAGTACCCAAAATCAAGGCATAGCGCAAGAGAAAAAGTCCGGGCATAGCCTCATAGAACCGGGTATCATCACGACTGACATTATCGGAACTCGGTTCGAAAGAGAGCGTCACCTTGTCACGAACAGGACCATAGTTTGTTATCGAAAAGTCAATTATCATTATCTAATACTCATGTTAATGAAGTACGACCGCGCACTTCAATGAGGAGAATGGGTAACGGTCAAAAGTTGTGGGAAAAGCAATAGATTGCGTTGTAGTGTCATTTTTCCCCAATTTCTAATAAATTGCCTAATTACTCCTTAATTTTTACACCTAAATCCTCATGTAAATCTTGTGCTCGATGCTCCGTAATGAAGGCGACCGGTTAAATTACTTGCGCTTAAAGGCACGCAGGGTGATAACGTCGGAGATGGTTGAGACAAAGCGTTCGTTGAGGTGTGAGGACAGCCATACTTTTGCGCGATGACGCAAACCTCCAAAAAAACTTTTTGGTAACCATAATCCGGCATAATGATGAATACAAACGGTATTCGCCGAAATATGAATAACGCCCGTACGATGATCTTTTGCACAAAAATAGTCCATTGAATAAATAGTGCACAAGTCAGTGAAATCTTGTGTTTCATTGTTCAACACAAGACCATGCTCTAACATATATTCGGTGACCTTGGTGGCATTGGTTGTCATGTCAAAACTGCCGTCGGGTTGGACGAACACGCGATCGTCATACTGGTCAAGTAACTCTTTTGCCCAAACCGAACCTCGCTCGGCAGCCATCATGCCTGTAAGAAGAGAACCCTCTGTTTCGAAACCGCCAAAGGCATGGTGGTGTAAAAACGGATCAAATGATGCAACGACCTCCACGTCGGTGTCCATATACACCCCTCCTTGAGTATAAATGGCATACAAGCGCACATAGTCGGTCACGAAGGCAAACTTGCGATTTTCGTATGCTTCGCGCACATAACGATTGCTATTGATGTCGAAGTTGTCTTCGTTCCACTCGACGAATTGATAATCGGGCAAGTGATTGTGCCACGAGGCTATGCAATCAAGCGCTTGCTGCGGTTTCTCACCACGACCGAACCAACAGTAATGTACTATCTTGGGAATCATAACATTATTTGAGTGAATAAGTGCCGCTTATATATTCGGTCTTAACGCATTGACGATAACGTAACAGGTAACGGCTTGAGGGCAAGTGAGGTTGAGGGGAACTCAAGGGTTAATGGACAATTCGGACACGACATAAGTGGTTGGCTTGCCCACAATGACGGCTTTGGTTGACTACGAATGCGACTCGCAGCATACGGCAGGGCACAACTCGGGGACACCGAGGTAAGAACCTCGATGACCCGAACGTGATTTTAAGCCTAATGCTGCCCTAACTCGCTGTGTACTATCGCAGTAACACTTGACAAGGGGGCATAACATCAGCCGATTGACTCGTCGCATTCGTGTGTTGCTTAAGTCAAATTTTAATGAATTCTTGCAAAAATACAATATTTTCGCGATTTATACAATGTTTCGTTGCTTTTTTGTTGAGCGCAAACCCCATAAACACCACAAGCGACAGACCGCCGCGAGCGTAACGACGGTTGTCATCAGCCATGCGAGTGATGAGGGCAAGACAAGCAGCAACACCGGTAACATCGAACCGATAATTGCCGTTGCCCATGCGGCATGACTGAGAGTGAGACGGTAACGAAACCGATACACCGCCCATACAACCACGGCATAACTCACATACCACAGCGTGTGAGCCACTCCCATGCCGGCGACACCCCCCAAGCGATAACCGACCACACCGAGCGCCAAACTCAACACGGCACTGGCAACCTCGGTCACCAGATAGATGCGACCGTCGCCACGCGCTAACATCACGAAGGCTATACACCACGACACGGCACGCGCCACCATGCCGACACCGGCATATAACACGAAGTCGCACGCACCGACGAACGTGGAAACGTACAACAGGCGAACAACGGGTTGGCGAAGCAGTATCAGCACGAGCACGACAGGCACTGTGACTGTGACAGCCACGTTGAGTTGCTGTGACATCTGTACACGCGTGTGCAGCCGGCTACCGGCGCGCGATGCCAAGCGCGGATAGAATTCCAAGCCCAGGGCCGACAGCACCAAGCCGGTGTATTTATTCACCAATGTAAATCCGCTCTGATAGATACCCACGACACCCAAGCCGGCCACACTCGTGAGCCACGCGGTGAGGGCGAAACCCGACACGCCGGTTGCAAATGAGCCGAGCGTCATGTAAGCACCCAACACGATGAACGAGCGACCGCGAAACCACGCATCGCGAGCCGCGACACGCACATCGGGCAAGGTGCGATCGCGCCACCACCACGAGGACAATGCAGCCGCAGCGGCGTAGGCGATTACCGAGGGCAACACGCTTGACATGCCCATGATATAGAACAATGGCACGCTCACCGCCAAGCCTGCCAACGAGCCGACCACACCGACACGCGCCAAACGATTTAACTGAGCGGTGCCTTGAAGGACAGCTTGACGACCGTTGGTGAGCGACATCAACAGCAATGCCACTGCCAAACCGGCAAACATCCACCAATTGGCGGTCGTGCGAAATGTCACTATACTCAATAGTGGTGACAAACACAAGGTGAGCATTGCCCCACCCACGCCCAGCCATACACTCCAACGGCGCACCACAGCCGACGTGATACCTGCCTCGCATTCATCGCCACCGGCATGAGAGCGGGCAATGTCGCGCACGCTGCTTTGACGCATACCGAGGTTGCTGCCGGTGTGCAACATCTCGAGAGCGTTGTTCAACACACCGAACAAACCGGCACCCGCCGGACCCAACCACAAGGCAACCAATTTATTACGCACTAGTGAGCAGGCGATATTCAACACCTGCACACTGCCGAACAAGCCCATTGCCTTAATGGCGAGGCGAGCGGCACTGCTCTGATTTGCTTCGGTTTTCACCACCGGTTCAACTCCAATATCAGTATGGGATACACCACACCTCGACCACCGAGGCGTGCCTTTTGTTCGAGCAACGATTCGTTGAGCAGATGACCGCCATACTCATTGCTCGTGCCATAATCGAGGTAACGGCAGCCTCGTTCGCGAGCGTGCGTCATGATGTCGTGCATCAACAACGGCAATGCGCGCAGTGTCCTGCCTTGCTCGCCGGCAGCGATATACTGACAATGAGCCACTGCGTCGGTGTAGTACACCACAACACCGGCAACGATTGAGCCGTCGTGAACTGCAGTGTGCAACACGATATTGTCGGGAAACAGACTCTTCAAGCGCGTTATCTCCTCCAAGGTGTGAACGGGAGTGGCTCGGTAACGCGTGCCGAGCACCTCACCGAGCAGATGCCAGTAGTACGCCCAATCGTCGCTCACGCGAGTTTCGACACCGCTTGCAACGGCGTGCGACATATTACTGCGGTTGCCACGGTTGAACGGCGGCTGCCATTCACTATCGAGTTGCACCGCCGACGATAGGTTCATACCCTCGATCGTGGCACCACAGCGCCACATGGCATACAGGTCGTCCTGTGCCGGGCAACGGTGATATATAGTAGGTACTGGCTTATATATCAGCCGCTTATACCCCCACTCTTTCAACGCTTGCACCATCAGTTGCGTCATCTTCAGCATCGTGTTTCCGTTCACGAGTGTAGCGTTGGTGAGCCAGCCACCATAGGTCAAACCGGCATGGCTGGTAACGACACCATTCACCTCACACGCAGGCAATGCGCCTAACAGACGACCGCGCCCGTCAACGGCGAGCAACGAGAAATCCTTGATGCGATCGCCGTGATAGTCAATATACGCACGCTTGTGCATAAACGTTGCTTGGGGCGCGACATCCACGAGGGAGTCCCAACGCTCTTTGTCCTCGGTGGGGTTATATTGCCATATCTCCATAGTGCATTTATGTGTTCATCACAATCAGTCACCAAAGAGTGACATCAAACTCTTAATACTGATGCGCTTGTAGCCACGGGGGGCAACAAACGTCTCTCTCTTAACGTCTTTATCCCATCGAATATTGTTTATATCCAGTTCTAACTTGAGCGGAGCGCGTTGAACGGTTGCCACAGCATTCATGTGGCGCGGCACGGCACCCGACGACGTGTCCTCCACGTCATCATATTCAACGGCATAACTGCCCACAGCGTCACCGTGTGGTGTCACCGCGAGCGACTTGATGTGACTGTCGTCCCCGTAAGTGAAGGTGTAACTGTACACCTGCTCGGCATCATGACTCGGGGTGATCGTCAACCTGTCATCAAGCATAGCAGTCCACTTGTCCGTTTCGGTCAGTGTCGAACCGCCCACCTTGAATGGCCTGCCCAAGAAGATGTCCTGCAGATTACCTATTGTCACGTCTATGCCACTAGTGATCACGTTGACAGGCTCCAATAGGTATTGCTTGTGCCACTTGTCTATGATCAACACACTGTCCCGGGCGAGAATCATCTTACCCATTTCGATACCGAGCAACGGTCGCAACGAAATCACTATCATGCTGTCGCGCACCATACGCAACTGCATACCGCTTGAAAAGTCATGACCGCCACCACCGATTGTCACACTGCCACCGGTTTGCAATGTCGACCACGACGAATAACTATTTATCACCGCCGATGCCGCTTCACGCGCGGTGCCACTCATGGTGATTTTGGGCGGTTGTACCACAACATCTTTGCCGCCTCGACACGAAGCGAAGACAAGTGCTGACAACAATGCCACAACGTAAACTAATTTTCTCATTTGCTCAATAAAATTTAAATCAGACAAGACCGCATACTCGCGATGGCTTGCTGTTAACGGACACAAAAGTAGTAAAAACTACGCACAATATAAAATGAGAC